>JAXHTB010000146.1:0-8689 GCA_034190185.1 Spirochaetota bacterium
TAGGATTTATCGTAAATTGGTAAATATTAAAATATAAATAAAATAATAATTTTACTAAAAATAAGTATAATTTATTCTGAATCTCAAATGTGATAGACGCTATTTAAAAGTCATGGCAAAAAATATAATTGAAATTAATAATCTTGGGAAAATATACGAAATTAGTAATGAAGTCAGTGTCGAGGCTCTTAACGGGGTAACAGTAAACATGGAAGAAGGGGATTTCATTGCTATAATGGGTTCTTCTGGTTCTGGAAAATCTACTTTTATGAATATACTGGGTTTTCTTGACACACCCTCATCTGGTGAATATTATCTTGATGGCATTGAGGGGAGCTCTTTAGATCATAATCAAAGGGCTGAGATGAGAAATAAAAAAATTGGATTTGTTTTTCAGGGATTTAATTTACTTTCAAGAACTTCAGCTCTTGAGAATGTTGAACTACCTTTGCTGTATATGGGACATGTAAACTCTTCTGAAATGAAGAAAAAGGCTATGGGATTACTTGACTTAGTTGGTCTTTCTGGTAGAGAGCTTCACCATCCTAATAAATTATCTGGGGGAGAACAGCAGAGGGTTGCAATTGCTAGAGCTTTAGTAAATGACCCAGCAATCATCCTTGCTGATGAACCAACAGGCAACCTCGATACAAAAAACACTGAAGATATAATGAATATGTTTACCAAGTTAAATACGGAAACAGGAGTTACTATTATTCTTGTAACACATGAACCTGAAGTTGCTGAATTTACCAATAGAAAAATAATTTTTAAAGATGGACAGATAATCAGTGATGATTTTATTAATGAAAAGACGGTTTAAAATATAAATTATAATGAATGTAAGAAATGTTTTTATCGTAGCATATAGAGCATTAGGGAAAAATAAGGTTAGATCTGCCCTGACAAGTATCGGGATTATTATAGGTGTTTCATCAGTTATCGTAATGGTCGGTCTTGGAAGCAGCGCAAAACTTGCAGTGAGAGATAAAATATCAACCTATGGATCAAATGCTATGTCAGTTCGTAAATCGAAGAAGCCGATTACTGAAAGAGATATGCTGAGTTTAAAACGAAAGGTCCCGCAAATCAGGTATATTTCGCCGCGAATTTATCAGTCACGTGTTCTTGTGAAATATCAGAATAGAAATATTGTAAGCACTATCGTAGGAGCTAATGGTGACTTTTTTAAAATAAAAGAATGGCCTATACAGTATGGAAGATATTTTATAGATCTTGAGATTCTCTCCAGCAGTAAAGTTGCTGTTTTAGGAAATACTGTTAGGACAGAGTTGTTTGGTTATTCAAATCCAGTTGGAAAGATACTCTTGATTAAAAATGTTCCCTTTAAAGTTGTTGGAACTTTAACAGAAACAGGGCAATCCTTTTCTGGAAAGGATTTTGACAACCTTATAGTTATGCCATATACAACTGCTGGAATTAAAATAAAGGGGAAAAGGAATTTTGACGAATTGTATGTGGCAACACATTCTGAGGATATGATAGATGAAACTATAAAAGCTTTAAGATCTTATTTTAGAAGGACCCATCTTATTACTGCTGACAAGCCGGATGATTTCAAGATTCAGACTAGTAAAGAAAAATTGAAGATAGCTGAATATATATCAACAACACTGTCGCTGCTTTTAGCAGGAATTGCTTCGATATCACTTTTTGTAGGTGGTGTTGGTATAATGAATATAATGCTTGTTTCTGTAACTGAACGCACTAAAGAAATCGGCATTAGAATGGCAATAGGCGCAAAGAAAAGAGATATACTTCTTCAATTTCTAATAGAATCTGTTTCCCTGTGTGCAATTGGAGGAATTATCGGTATTTTGTTGGGCGTATTTACTTATTATATTGTAATATCAATTCTTAATTGGCACTTCATTTTTTCTTTTACATCTGTTATAATTTCATTCCTTTTTGCTTGTTCTGTAGGTATCTTCTTCGGTTTTTATCCCGCGAGAAAAGCATCGAATCTTGTGCCGATAGAAGCTCTTAGATTTGAGTAATGAAGAGAGTATATTTATTATGTTTTAATTTTTACAACTTCAATCCTTCTTTATATATCTTATATGTATTAACACCTTTGTTCCGCCTCTTTAAAGCCCGCCTGATGAGCGCTAAATTTATATTATAAACAGTTCTTTATTCTTAATTGTACTAGTTTGTAGTTATAATTATTAAAATTTTTAGTTACATTATTAAGGGAATATCCCAAGTTACCGATAAAAATATTAATGAAGAAGTATCATAAGCCTTGTTCATAGGATTTAGTATTCCTAAATTACAAAAGAATCTTATTTCATTCATTGTTTCAATTCCTGTTAAATTTATTGTATAGCACTGTAACCATCTTATTGGAGTATATTCTGAGAATATAAATGATGAAGAATGTAGAGGAGATTACATTGACAGATATACAGGCAATAAATAAATTCAAGAGATTTTTGCAGATAGAGAAGGGATTATCTGACAACTCAATTTACTCATATACTTATGATTTAAAAAAATTTGGAGAGTTTTTATCCAATCAGGATAAGGATATTATGTCTGCAACAAAAGAGGATGTACAGCAGTTTTTAATATTTGAAAAAAACAGAAAACATAATTCTTCAAGAACCTTAGCGCGCTCACTTGCAGCTATTCGACAGTTCTATGATTTCGTTTCAGTTACATTCGGAGATATTGAAAATCCTACAAGCAAGATTGAAACCCCGCAAGTTCAGAAGAAGCTTCCAGACTATCTGACTATAAAAGAAGTAAATAGACTTTTTAGTTCAATTTCTGAGGATGATGTATATCAGTTGCGCGACAAGTCTATATTTGAACTCCTCTATTCCTGCGGGCTTAGAATATCTGAAGCTGTTGAGTTGCTTTTAACAAATGTTGATTTTGAAAATAAGTATATCAGAGCCATTGGGAAGGGTGATAAGGAGAGATTGATTCCAATTGGTGATGAAGCATTAAGGCTTCTGGAAAAGTATTTAAAGAATTCAAGACCAAAAATTATTGGAACAAGAACAAGTGAGTATTTATTTGTTAGCAAAAAGGGCTCTATGTTGAACAGAAAATCTGTATGGAGACTGCTTAAAGGATATGTCGCAAATGAGAATATTTGTAAGAATATCACTCCTCATACACTACGACATTCCTTTGCAACACATCTTATTGAAAATGGCGCTGATTTAAGGTCTGTACAGGAATTACTAGGTCATATCGATATCTCAACAACACAGATATATACCCATATGGCTAAGGATAAGCTTAAGGATATACATAAACAATTTCATCCAAAGGGTTGATGTCTATAGAGCAGATACTTTAATGATAATAAAAATGGATGTAATTAATTTCAGCATTATTGAAAAGTATTTTTATTTTAAAATATTTTTTTTTCTTTGTATAATCATATTTTCCTGTACCCCTCCACATGAATTCCTATTAAAAAAAACTAAAAGTAAAAGTGTTGACAAGAGGTATGTTCGTATATTATTAAAGAAAGTCAACGGACGAGTCCTTGTATCTTCAAAGTCAAGAATAAGAGTAATGGAGATTAGAAGTCGTTCCATTAAATACGATGGAGCAGGGAAAGAAATATTCTTTTATAATGAAAAGATAAAATCACCACTCGTTATTGAGTCTTGGGATGCGCCTTTAAGCATCGATAATAGAAGCTACAGAGGTATGATTGAACTTCATAATATACTTGGAAAGATATATGTGATAAATGTTGTAAAAATTGGAGAGTATTTATATGGTGTAGTTCCAAGTGAAATACCTGGATCATGGGAGATTGAGTCTATAAAAGCACAAGCAGTTGCTGCGAGGACATATACTTATTATCACTTGATGAAAACCAGAGATGCAGTATATGATCTTGATGCTACAACAAACTTTCAGGTGTATAGTGGAATATCTGTTGAGAATAATAGAATTACAAGAGCAATTGATGATACCTCCGGCGAGATCGTTGTATACAAAAATAAACCAATTCTTGCGTTTTTCCATTCGACTTGTGGCGGAAGAACAATAGACGATAAACTTGTATGGAATGGTGATGATAATATTTATCTTAAGGGAGTGAAATGTAATTTTTGTTCTGATTCTCCTCATTTTAGATGGGAGGAAAAGATTACTCTTTATGATATGTGGAGTCGTTTAAAAAAAAAATATAAGGGTATTGGAAAGATATTTGGAATAACGCTTAAAAGAAAGTCCGATAGAGTTGTCACTGTTATAATTCGTCATAAAAATGGAATATTAAATATTTCTGGAAATAATTTCAGGATGCTGTTCCCTAGAAATAGTATAAAGAGCCTTAGGTTTCGAGCAGTTAAGAAAGGGAAAGGTATGGTACTAAAGGGCCAGGGATGGGGACATGGTGTTGGAATGTGTCAGTGGGGAGCAAGAGGTATGGCTTTAAAGGGCGCTGGTTATAAAGATATCCTGAAGTATTATTATAAAGGTATTAGTATTATTAATATCAATCGATTGAAATATGTCAGATAAAAAAAAATATTCCCTCAATGATTTCTATTTTAAACTGTCAGAAGACCTAATACCCCAATATCCCAGCAATAATAGAGAAGATTCAAGGCTTTTTGTGCTGCATAGAGATTCTGGTCTCTATGAACATCGAGTATTTCATGAGATAGGAGATTACCTTAAAGAAGGCGATCTGCTTGTAGTCAATAATGCAAAGGTTATTCCTGCAAGAGTATTCTTTAAAAGGAATACCGGAGGCCAAGTCGAAATTTTACTGACAAATAAGCTCGACAATAATAGATGGATTATTTTAAGCAATAAAACAAAAAGACTGAATATTAATGAAGTTCTAACCTCATCTTTTGATTCATCAATCAATATTAAGATATTAAAGAGAATTCATGATTATTTTGAGATTGAAGCAAATTGTGAATTAACTGAAGATATTTTGAAGCATATTGGAGAAGTGCCTTTACCTCCATATATAAAAAGAGATTTCGAGTCTTTTGATCAAGAGCGTTATCAAACTGTTTATGCCAGTGAACAGGGAGCAGTTGCAGCACCTACTGCTGGTCTGCATTTTTCAAAAGATTTGATAGATAAGCTCAAAAGTGCAGGAATTATTTTTGTCAATCTAACACTTTATGTATCCTGGGGCACATTTCAGCCTGTTAGGGAACAGAATATTGAAAATCATAAGATGCATAAGGAGAGTTTCTTTTTCCCTGAAAGTTCTGCTACTGTTATCAACAATGCACGCAGTGAAGGGAGAAGGATTATTTCAGTTGGAACAACCACGCTTAGAGTTCTTGAAAGCACTTTTAGAAATGAAGAGAATAGTTTCGGTCATGGAGATACTGACCTGTTTATTTATCCTCCTAACAGTGTGAAATCTATTAATGCTTTGATTACAAATTTCCATACACCTTATTCAACTCTTCTAATGCTTGTTTCATCATTTGCAGGTTATGAAAGAATTATGGATGCATATAAAACTGCTGTAGATAAAAGATATAGGTTTTTTTCTTATGGTGATTCTATGTTGATTCTGTAGTAATGCTGATTCCATCGAGGTAGCGCAGGCTTAATGTGCCAAAAAGACACTAAGGATTATCAGTTCTCGGTTTTCAGTTTGCTATTAGCAGTGTAAACTAAGATTAAATATGACATTTTGTTAGCCTGCTTTTATGAAATATTCCAGGGATGGGTTTAGCCCAGTAAAGATCTGGCAACAACTATTCTTTGAATCTGATTGGTGCCCTCGAAAATCTGCATTGCCTTGGCGTCCCTCATCATCCTCTCAAGGGGATATTCCTTAGTATATCCATATCCACCAAGTATCTGAACAGCATCAGTGGTGACTTTCATTGCAACATCGCTAGCATAATATTTCGCCATTGCAGACAATTTAATTCCTTCTTTTTCTCCCTTTCCCATAAGTGTGGCAGCCCTATAGGTTAATTGTCTTGCAGCTTCAATACTTGTAGCCATATCTGCCAGCATAAATTGAATGCCTTGAAAGTCGGCAATTGGTTTTCCAAACTGTATCCTTTCTTTGGCATAGTTAACTGCAAAATCTAAGGCTCCCTGTGCTATACCAATGCTAAGAGCAGCAGATCCTGGGCGAGCTTCATCAAGTGTATTCATGGCGAATTTGAATCCATCTCCCTCTTTGCCCAGCAGGTTCTCTTTTGGGACTCGGCAATCCTCAAAGACTAGTTCGCAGGAAGATGTCCCTCTAAGTCCCATCATGCTTTCAACCTTGGCAATTGAATAACCTGGTGTGCCATTCTCGACAATAATAGCGCTGAGTCCTTTACTTCCTCTCTCAGGATCGGTGCTTGCAAAAATTGTTGTAAGTCCTGCAATGTTTGCATGTGTGCAAAAGCATTTTGTCCCGTTTATTATGTAATGATTACCTTCTAACACTGCCCTTGTCTTTATACCCGATACATCTGATCCAGCTTGCGGCTCAGTTATACTAAATGCGTGTATTATCTCTCCATTGGCTAACTTAGGAAGATATTTGGCCATAAGCTCTGGGCTGGCTCCCATTCTAAATAGCGTGTATGGGAAGGATTGATAAAGAACTAGGCACCCAAGGGTTCCGCTTATCCTCGATATTTCTTCTGTGGCAAGACAACAGGTTAAAAGATCTGCCCCTGCTCCACCATACTCTTCTGGAAAGACCAAGCCAGGAATACCCATCCCAAGAAGCAGATCAAAGGCTTGCTTTGGGAATTCCCCCTTTTCATCTATCTCATCTGCAAGAGGAGCTAATTGTTCATTCGCAAATTTTCTAACACTTTGAGAAAACATTATTTGTTCTTCTGTAAGTTGGTATTGCATAGATCTTATTCCTCTGTTAGGTTATTGCACTTGAGATGATTTTGACCTGTTTACGAATTTTTCTCCATATTCCCATAAACCAACAAATTTATTCCCATTGGCATAGGTCATTGTGCCCAAACCATGCTGTTCACCATTTTCCCAATGGCCTGTATATTCATTCCCATTTGAGTAAGTAAAGGTGCCTTCCCCATGCATTTTATCATTTTTCCAATTACCTGTATATCTATCTCCATTATCATATGAATAAACTCCATGCCCATGCATTTTATCATTTTTCCAATTCCCTTCGTATCTATCCCCATTTGCATAGATCATAATTCCTTTACCATGCTGTAGATCTTTTTTCCATTTTCCAATATATTTATTGCCATTAGAGAAATAATAGGTGCCATTGCCATGAAACATATTATTTTTCCATTGCCCAGTATATTTATTACCGGCCCATGACGATCTAAGGCTAAGTATAAGAGTTCCTTCTGTCTTTTCATCATCTACCCACTCACCTTTGTAAACGTCTCCATTGTAGTAGGAATATTCACCATATCCATGTTTTTTATTATTTTCCCAGTGTCCTTTATATTTTTCGCCGTTGTTATAAATCATAATTCCAAAACCATGACGTTTGTTATTTTTAATTTGGCCTTGGAATTTATCACCATTAGCATAATGAACAATCCCATCTTTTCCTACACCAGAATATTTTTTGCCATCAACAATTTTAAAGTTGCCTTGTACTACTCGTTTACCTTGGACCCAGAATCCTTTTTCTTCAGTTCCATTTGCCAGAATCAAAGTTCCACTGCCGTGACGAATACCATTAAGCCAATTCCCAACATAAATATCTCCATTTTTATAAGTCATTGTACCTTTTCCATGCCGGTTTTCATTATTGAATTGACCAATATATCTATTTCCGTTTGTATAGGTATAAGAACCGTAACCAGAGATCACTCCTCTTGCCCAGTTGCCTTTATATTTTTCATTATTAGCAAATGTCATCGTTCCCTGTCCATGCTGCTCGCCATTTTTCCAGTTCCCTATATATATGTTTCCATTTGCAAAGGTATATGTGCCATGACCATGCATTTTGTCATATTTCCAATCGCCTGTATATTTATTCCCAGCCCATTTAGAATTCTTACTATATATCAAAGTTCCATGAACCTTGCTGCCATACATCCATCGGCCTGTAAAAACATTACCTATAAGATAAGTGTATGTTCCATTGCCATGTTGTCTACCGTATTTCCATTGGCCCTTGTATTTATCCCCACAGGGATAAGTCATAATACCATCACCATGTTTTCTATCATATTTCCAATATCCATAATATGCATTTCTATTTGAGTAAATCATAAAACCTTTACCTTGTCGTTTACCTTCTATCCACTCACCATCATATCTGTCACCATTAAAATATACACAATAACCCCTACCATGAAACTTACCTTTTTCTTCTTGTCCTAAATATCTATAACCTATACAACCAGAAATAAATAATGATAATAGTGATATTGTGATTTTAATAATTTTCATTTAATTCCTATGATAGAGTGAAGGATAATTATAGATAATAATTTCCATAATAATTAAAAAGAAAAATAATAATAAACTATTATTAGCTCTGGAAGGTGAGCCTTTTCTTTTAGTTTGAACGGGGCTTTTTAAGTAATAATTAGAAATCCTATACAATAAATATTGGATACTATCTGGAAAAATAGGTTTATTTAAATGTCTATTAAGTTTCCAGTCATATAGAGAAATTTTTGCAGATTGTAATTATATAATGATAATATTATCATTATATAATTATATTAGAAATATAATAATAATTAAACCAATA
>JAXHTB010000147.1:0-8659 GCA_034190185.1 Spirochaetota bacterium
TGCTGATCACCTTCTTCTGGATAAATTGAAATTTCTAAGCATAATTTCACATCATAGATTTTCCATTCAGTAAATGATGATGTCCATGCGCCATCACCTGATTGATATAAATCAAATTCACGGATATTCTCGATCGATAGATTAGATGACCATTCTCCAAAGCTATCCTCCAGTTTCTTTGACAGGTTTAACATTATCTTTCTTAAATATTCCTTCTCTTCTGATGTTGCATCTTCCTGATCATTTGAAGTGCTGTGGACTTTTGCTTCCCAAGCAACATCCTGTAATAAAAAATAATTATTATTGTCAGAGCCATTATATAATTCATACTTAATGCATCTTACAGGCATTCCATTCCCATAAAGATATCTTGATAAACTTATTATTTCTTCGGAAAAATCCTTTGCCAATAGAATTGGCACAATTTCATGTCCAATTCTGTTGTTTACCTTTGTATTAAATATTTCCTCACAAGCATGAGTAATAGATCTATATGGACTGTTATATTTCTTAAAATGTTCAAGCGCAATATCTGTGATTGTGCCTTTTGGCATACTCCTGATATATGAAATATATTCTAATACCTGTGCAATAATATTTCTTGGAGCAACCTCTGTGGAAAGTTCAAAAACAAGAATTCGTCCCTGTTCATCAACAGCTAATAAATCGATTATTTTATCATTCTCTATATAAACTTCTCTTCCTATATAAATAATCTTCTCTCCAAGTATATCATCATTACTGAATAATATATCTCCGATCTCACTTTTACCCTGAAAGGTTTCATTTTCAAGATTGCAGATATTATTAGCTTTATTAGAAGATTTATCAATTTGCAATAGAATATTCATGCCTTTCTTCCTAACTAAAATTATAAACAATTATTTATAACAAATATCTAATTATGAGATAATAAGTCAACAAAGTTAAAAGTCATGCTAATTAAATTGACCAGACTTGATAGCAATAATAAAACCCGAATTATATAAAACAGTGGTTACTATTAAAAAATTGGGACGTAATATCATTAAGCATAGGGGATCATAATACCTTCTATACAATTCTATTGAGAACTTACAAATAATGTAAAATTTAGTAAACATTTTCTTGCACTTTATACCGGAATAATTTTCAATGAACATCAATTATAATCTACAGCAAGTTGTTTTTAAGTACCTATATTATCTTTATTTATTAAAATTTATCTATTACCAAATAAACTATCCGGATGTTGCATTATGAAAAACTACGAAAATTTAGCATATGAATTCAAAGAGGGAGTTGCTATAATTACACTGAACCGACCTGACATCTCAAATGCACTGACTATAGCTCTTGCAGAAGAGTTGAATCTTTGTCTAAACAGTATTTCTGATGATGAAGCTGTTCGATCTGTGATCATTACAGGGGTTGGGAAAAGTTTTAGCAGCGGAGGTGATTTAAAAGGCGTTAAGACTGCACTGGATGAAGAAAAAACACAGGAATTTATTGGGGAACTTGTTAAACCGATATACGA
This sequence comes from Spirochaetota bacterium, assembly GCA_034190185.1. Lineage (GTDB taxonomy): Bacteria > Spirochaetota > UBA4802 > UBA4802 > JAFGDQ01 > JAXHTB01. The sequence goes on from JAXHTB010000147.1 coordinate 1,517, forward strand.
GATTGCCTTAAAAATAAGAAAGGTTCCGAAACCGATTATTGCTGCAGTAAACGGTTATGCTATGGGTGCAGGTATGAACCTATCTCTATCCTGTGATCTTATTATTGCCTCAGATGAAGCTGTATTTTGTGAATCCTTTATAAACCTTGGTCTTATACCAGGTATGGGAGGAACATTTTTTCTTCCGCGTCTTGTTGGACCTATTAAAGCTGCTGAACTTTTTTTCACAGGAAAACCGATAACTGCAAAGGAAGCAAAATCGATAGGCATGCTAAATGAAATTGTTGCGCCGGATAAATTGATGTCCACTGCATGGGATTGGGCAATAAATCTTGCCAGGCAACCGACCAGGGCAATTGCAAGGACAAAGGCGCTATTGAATCAAACCTATATGAATTCATTAGAAGATCATCTGAATTTGGAACGTGAAATTCAGGTATTAACCTCCGGGGATCAGGATTGCGCAGAAGGCGTTAATTCATATTGGGATAAACGCATGCCAAATTTCAAAGGAAAGTAAAAAATCTGTTGTTTGGAAATGCTCAAAAGATAAAAATCGGTTACATCTTTATAAAATATTTAATAGGAGGTTTACAGAAGTTTGAAAAAATTACCAATCAACCCTAATGTTACTCTTTTACTAAACTATAAATTCCCTAATTGCAATTCGTTATTGATAAAAGATGAAAGAATTGCGCTTATCGATACTGGACTTGGCCATGATCTTTTAAAAGAGATTCTAAATGAAGTAAAGATTGATTTGCTTATAAACACCCATACACATCCTGACCATGTTGCAGGGAACAAAATCGTCTCTGAAATGACATCTGCAGAAATATATGTGCCTGTTGAAGAAGAAGGAAGATCTCTATCAATGGATAAAATGAAAAAAGACCTAGGTGTGTGGGGTAAATTTGTTGAACCTGCATGGGAGAAAATAATAACAGAAAATATGGGATTCCAAGAATCGTCAAAAGAAATAACCTACAAAAATGGTCATATTTTCGATCTAGGCAGGATACAGCTAAAGGCTATTCATACACCAGGACATTCTAAAGGGCATTACTGTTTTCTAAGTAACGATAAAGAGCTTCTATTCGCTTCTGATCTTGGGATCGATTCATTCGGTCCATGGTATGGATATCTCGATTCGAATCTTAACGAGTTCCTCAAGTCTATCGATATGATAAGGAGTTTGAATATCGATAAAGCGTTATCCAGTCATCATGATACACTAATACTAAATATAGATGAATGGCTTAACAGGTGCAATCAAATTGTCAATAATCGAGAGGAGAAGATACTTGGATCTCTTAAGGAAGGAAGAAAAGATATAAATGATCTATCTAAATATGGAATCGTATATCATAATTTAACTAAAATAAGTGGTCCTATGAAGAAATTTTTAACATTTTTCGAGGAAAATATGTTAAAAGAACACCTGAGAATCCTGCAAAATGCTGGAAAAGTTGAAGAAAAGAATGGCAGTTACAGAATACTGTCATAATAGTTATGCTTCATCTTTTATAAAGATATGCCCTTTTTGCGCTAAAAGATTCAAGGATTAAATAGTATTTATATCAAAATTCAGATAACACAGAAAAAAAAGATTGACTTTTATTCATACGAGCAAATAATAACACCATATTTAATTAAATAGCATAACTTAAATCATATATTATAAATTATGCTACTATCCCATTTAAAAACTCAAGTATCAACAAATTTCAAATAAAATACATAGATTTTAAATCTTAGAGAAGCCAGATGGTATTTTTGTCATATAACCAATTTTTTACTTATACAAAAATTCAGTATTATTCTGAAATGATGATCTATATTATCTAAACACCTAACTCGCCTTGTGATTGGAGATAAAACATAACTAATATAAAGGGAGGTAATAAAGATGGGTGAAGAGAGAGATATTAAGGAAGTATTTGAGAAAGCGACAGAGTTTCATGGTCATTATTGTCATAAAGTAGCTTATGGAGTAAAGGCAGGCCTTCTTGCAATGATGGAGCTTGGCATAGGAGAAATGGAGCATGAGGGTGGGAGGCTCGTGGCAATAGCTGACAGCTCCGGACCCTTCTGTAATGGAGTTCAGGGGGCTCTTGGACTTACACTGGCGCATTCAGATTTTGTAATAAGAGATCTGGGTAAGCTTGCTCTGACTTTATTGAAGCATGATGGCGCAGCAGTTAAGGTATCTTTGCGTCCTGAATTTCTGGATGGGTTTGCAAAGAGGAACCCGGATATAGCGCCCTTACTTGGCGGGAGATACGCCACTATACCCGTCCCTGATGAAGAAGAAACACCTTTAACCATAATAAAACTAATGGAATTTATAATGCAGAAGATGGGGATAAAAACTGAGGAAGAGATGGCTCAGATGAAAGACAAGATGATGGGAACAATGAAGTCAATGGTACTGAAGGAATTAGAGATTCCAGAGGAAGAGATGTTCAAGATTGAAAAGAAAACACTTAATTTCTCTGAATATGCCCCGGTCTGTCAATGTACTCATCCCATCCTTGTTTGTGAAGCATGCAAAGAGGTTGTATTTGAACCCTACATAAGGATAAAAGGAGGGAAAAATCTTTGCATGGAGTGCGCAGGAGAAGGTTATGATATGTTGGCTATGGGGAAAGTGAAAAGGGCAACCTCTGTAATTTAAACTATCTTAGTAATAAGATCTGGATATATATTAACCTCATACTTCTCCAGTTTGCTTATGGATGCTCCTCAGTCATCTCCAAAGAGTTGAGAAAAGAGGCGCTCAAAGAGATAACCTTTATGCAGGTTATGGCAAGCCGAGCTATTAAATTTCATGGCAAGATTTATTGTTATCCGTGTCTGCAAGAGATAAGAGGTTTATGTTTTGGGCAGAATATACATTGAAAGGAGGTGAGCAGAAAAGAGAATGAATTAGCAATATAATTAAATGTGGAAGGCAGCCAGACCTTAGCCAGGATCAACAGGCTGCCTTCCTGGTGAAGTCCCCTCGTAGTCGAGGAGCGCTTACTTTTTATACAAACCATAAGAGTATTCCCCTGTCAAGCATCTTTATGTTGACCACCGACTCCGAGGATAATTTTTAAAAATTAAATATTATTTAAGGAGTACCTAAGATGAAGATTTCCGGAAAAATATTGGTAGTTTTTGGTTTGATTTTGGCCTTGTTTTTGGTGGCATTTCCCAACTCTGCTAAGGCCCATTTTATGTGGATCAATACAGGAGATTATACCACAACTCCAGAAAAGCAAGTAAAATTTACCATCGGATGGGGGCATGATTTTGCAAACCCTGTTGGCAACATTCTATACAAGCAGGAAGGTCTTGAAAAGATATACATGCTCAGTCCTCGTGGAAAAAAAATAAAAGTAATTCCATGCAATGAGATCGAGTTTAGAACTAAAAAGCCACTTAAAAAAGAGGGCGCCTACCTTGCAGTATCTAAAAGAAAGCAAGGCTTTGTTACAAAGACCTCTCAGGGTTACAAACGACAATCCAAAAAGGGTCTGAAGAATGTAATTATATCCTACTACTCCGGACAGTATGCCAAGGCTATAGTGAATTTTGGAAAAGGCAGCAGCAAAATATTGTCAAAGCCAATTGGCCATACACTCGAGATTATCCCGTCGATAGATCCGGCGCAACTGAAAGAGGGAGATTATCTGCCGCTAAAGGTCATCTACAATAATAAACCTCTCAGCGTCGAGCTTTACGCAACCTACGTCGGATTTTCCACGGATCACGCATGGGCTTATGTCATTAAAACGAATAAAAAAGGCAGCGGAAAGATAAAGATATTAAAATCGGGTATCTGGCTTATCAAGGTTAGTCATAAAATTCCTTACCCTGATACCAGTGAATGTGATCAGTATTCATACTCAGCCACATTGACCTTTGAAGTAAAGTAAAAATGTGAAGTAATAAAATAATAAAGAAAAAGAAGGAGAAAGGGAAATTTATAATGGGAAATTTAAAATTAATTTTATGGTTATTTGTCTTTGTTTTTACAATATCTTTCCCCTGCTTTGCGCAAGAGATAGAAACAGAGGAAAAGAAAAAGCAAGAAGAGGAACAGGTAATAGAGAAGGAAAAAAAGAAGGGAAAGGTATTCGATTTGGAAAAGGTTGTGGTTACTGGCACAAGGACGCCACACATGCTTAAGGATGTGCCTGTAGAAACAATAGTTATTACTAAAGAAGAGATTGAGCGATCCTCTGCGCTGACAATAACCGATCTTTTACGTTATACTCCCGGAATATTTGTTAAGGCTGAGGATACGCCTGGTATATCCGGTTGGAAAACAAAGGTCAGGGGACTGGACTTCAACAGTGGATATGGGCTTGTATTGGTTGATGGCCAAAGAGTTAAGACCGGGGGAATGGGTGAATATGGATATGGACTAAATCAGATTCCTCCTGAGATGATTGAGAGGATAGAGATTGTAAAGGGACCAGGGTCAGTGCTTTACGGCAGTGATGCAATGGCTGGAGTAGTCAACATAATCACTAAATCGACTCCCGAAAAGACGATATATGGATGTCAAGCTGGCGGCGGCACCTATGCGACAAAGATAGGCTCGCTCTACTGGGGCACGAAGGTAGATTCTTTTGGTATGTTTCTCCATGCCTCAAGGGACGAGTCGGAGATGGGGAAATATGGCAGCAATGAAACAAGAGATGAAAATTACAAGAGGAATCGTATTGACGCCAGGTTTTCTTATGATCTGTTGCAAAACCTCAAATTCTCTTTAGGTCTGTCAGGAGAAGAGGAAGATAGAGTAAGTAAATATTTAGAAAAAGATCTAACCAGCTTCAAAGATCACGAAAAGATACGCATTTCTCCGGAGCTAAAAGCAACATTCGATGACAAGTCCACATTATGCGTGCGAGGATATTACTATGATTGGAACTTTAAATCTAAAGAGTATGGAGAAGACTCTTCAGGATATACACCTACTCAGGGGCATATGTACTACTACGATGGAGAAGCTCAGTATAGTAAACCTTTATGGAAAAACAACATTGTAACGATGGGCGTTGAATATTTACAGGAAGAATTGGATTACAATCTTTCTGATAAAAAAATCGATGTTGTAAGTGGATATATCCAAGATGAAGCAGAATTTATCGTTTGGAGACCATTAAAGATAGTACTAGGGGGTCGAGTAGATAATCACTCATATTATGGGACTGAATTTTGCCCCAAGCTTAGCCTTATGTATGTCTTGACAGACAAGACGCGGATTCGCACTTCAATGGGGCGCGCATTCAAATCACCCACTATCAGACAGCTTCATTATAATGTGCCATTTCAACACGGAACATATTGGTTTAGATCAAACCCGGACCTGGAGGCTGAAAAATCCTTGGGTTACTCTTTGGGCATAGAACAGGAACTCGGAGACAGGGTTATTTTCGACATAACCTGCTTCAGAAACGATATCAAAGATAAGGTGCTTTGGGTGGAGTCCGGTGAGACTATAGATGAACTCCCTGTGAAGACTGGCGAAAATATTGCAGAGTCCCGCACCCAGGGAGTAGATGTTGGGCTTAAGACAATAATATTTAAGTGGCTATCAGTCGATCTGGCCTATAGCTATCTGGATACCGAGGATTTAGAAACCAACAAAGAACTCACTTATTGCCCAAGACATAGCATTGCAGGTCACCTGATCTCAGAGTACAAACCTTGGGGCATTACTTTAAATATAGGTAGTCAATATATTAGCAAAATGTATAAGAACTCGGATAATAGCGAGGAGACTGAAGATTACACCTTATACGATGCAAAGCTTATTTGTAAATTAACGAGCTTTGCCTCAATATCAGTTGAGGGCAACAATATCTTTGACTCCGATTATGGCGAGCCTGATAAAGATTGGTGGGGGCCAACATGGCTATTCCGGATTAAAATGGATTTCTAGAAAACAGTAAGGGGTTCTTAAGTTGACCGCTTTTATATTTTGACTGAAAAAAATAAGATTTTATATATTTCACCAAATAAATTTATCATAATATATGCAATACGGTTAAATTGATTACTGAAATTTGTCAAAAAGCTAACGTTTTTCTGTAATTATTTAGATAAATTTATAAATGATAAAAACCGGTCAACTTAAGTGGGTTCTTGAAATTGGCAATTTTTGTTTAAAAGATAATACAATACATGACGCTTACCCGGCATTATGACCAGCTAAATGAAGCGCCAAAGATTAAGGAGATTATGCGATGCAAAGTGATGAACAATATATATTGAAGCTTTTAAAATTCGGATGGGCTGATAGCACCATTGCAAGCTATCTAAATATCGAACGAGAGACTGTGAGCGCATACCGGAGGAAATATGGGATAACTCCTTTGGATGAATATTATGGACTTAAGCGCAGTTTAAAACCAGCATATCTCGAACTGTAATCTAAAACATTATAAACGCCCTTCAGTAAACTTTCAAGCGTCTCTTTTTATATCAAAGCTCTTAAAAAGGTTTATTAAAGGGAATTCAATAATTACCAAATTTATCCAAATAAGAAAGGATATTTAGTGCTATTATCAGGAGGATACTAATTTTAAGATGAAAAGCGTAATAAATATTTCTGGAATATTATTTCTTTTAATATTCTCGTTTAGCATTAGTTCTGCCCTTGCGCACGGAGTGACCTATGAGATTCAAAGGGACAGCGCTGTCATAGTTAAAGCAGGTTATGATGACGGCGAGCCAATGAGCTATGCGGAAGTAAAGATATTTTCTCCTGATGTTCAGAAGGTCGAACATCAAAACGGAAGAACAGATAATAATGGCAATTTTGCATTCCTGCCCAACAGAACCGGGAAATGGAGAATCGTTGTCAATGATGGACTGGGACACTCATTTACAGCAGAGACACTTATCAAAGAAAAGATAGAAATTGAATCCCACGGTCAGGGTTTAGGAAACTGGCAAAAATTGATAATGTCCGCATGCATTATCTGGGGGCTTACCGGGACAGCCCTATATTTCAAAAGGGAGTGAGTTAAGATTTTGTAATAATTCATTACGGATTATGAAAGAGAGTTTAAAGAATTATATAAGAATATGTAAACCATTTCTATTGAAAACATATTCAAAAGTTATTGTAAGCGATGAATACTT
>JAXHTB010000148.1:0-8657 GCA_034190185.1 Spirochaetota bacterium
TCTGGTTTCTCTTATAAGGGTAACTCTAATAATTCCAGGATATTTCAGGTCAGACTCAATTTTTTTAGCAATATCTTTAACTAAAACCTGGGCTTTTTCATCACTAATAATATCGTTTGAGACTAAAACCCTTATTTCCCTCCCAGCCTGAATAGCATAGCATTTCTCAACACCCTTAAAGCCAGAAGCAATAACTTCCAAATTTTTTAATCTGCTAAGATAAGTTTCTAGTGACTCTCTTCTTGCTCCAGGTCTGGAAGCAGAAATTGCATCTGCAACCTGAACAAGAACAGCCTCAAAAGATTCTGGTTCAATATCATTATGATGTGATGCAATTATATTTACAACAGTTTCTGATTCTCCAAATTTCTTTGCCATTTCAGCGCCGATTGTAGCATGAGCCCCCTCACCTTCTGTAATACTCCCCTTTCCTATGTCATGAAGCAAAGCAGCTCTCTTTGCAAGCTCTACATTAAGGTCAAGTTCTCCGGCAATAATACCGCAAAGATTAGAAACCTCTTTGCTATGCGAAAGAACATTTTGTCCGTAACTACTTCTATATTTCAGCTTACCTATACTAAAAAGTGCATCTCTTGAAAGACCTGGTATCCTCAGCTCAAAAGCAGTTTTTTCACCATCCTCAAGCATACCACTTTCTATCTCCTGAGTTACCTTTTCAACCACATCCTCAATTGTTGCAGGATGTATACGGCCGTTTTGAATCAGTTTTTCTAGAGATAATTTTGCAATTTCTCTTCTTACAGGATCAAAACCTGATATAACAACAACTGATGGAGTATCATCTATTATCATATCAATTCCTGTTATATTTTCAAGGGTTCTTATATTCCTCCCTTCTCTCCCAATTATTCTCCCTTTCATGTCATCTGAAGGAAGTGTAACAGTTGTTATTGTGCTTTCTGATGTGCAATCAGATGCGCTTCTCTGAATAGCAGAAATAAGAACTTCTTTTGCCTTCTTCTCTGCTGAGACCCTTGCCTCTTCTTCAATCTTATTTATTAATTTTATAGACTCAAATCTTGCTTCATTCTCAAGATTCTTTAAAAGTAACTTTTTTGCTTCTTTGGAGGATAATCCTGAAATTCTCTCCAATTCCTTTCTGTATCTTTCAAATTCTCTTTTTAATTCATCATCCTTTTCCCGATTTTCTTGCTCTCGTAAATGTAAGATTTTTTCCTTTCTCTTTATTTGATCTTCTCTTTTATCAAACGACTCCTGTCTTTGATGCTGCCTTTTCTCAAGATTCTGGACCTCCTGCCGTCTCTCTCTCATCTCCTTTTCAAAGAGATTTTTATCTTTCAACAACTCATCTTTCGCTTCAATTAGCAGTTCTTTTCGCTTATCTTCAGCCTCCTTAATAGCATCCTGAAGTATTTTCTGTGATTGTGCTTCGGCAGAATTTAATTTTATTCTTCCAAGATATGCTTTTAATACATATCCGAAAATTCCAACAATAGGAAGAGCCAAAATCAGGAGGAGTGTTTTAAGTCCCATAGAAATCCTCCTTATTTATATTTCCCCCACAAATAAAGCGGGATAAACATATTAACTACTAAAGTAATAACAAATATCAATACATCCGACATGTACCACATTTCGACATTAGGAGATACAGATATCCAAATAAAGTAATAATTTGTTATTGGGAAAATATTTCTAAAAGCTTATTATTAACGAATGGAGGAACGAAGGAGGATATATCTCCATGGTAACTAGCAATCTCTCTTACCATATTCGAAGAGATAAAAGAATATTCGCCCTTTGACATTAAAAACACAGTCTCAGTTTCGGGCGCTAATTTTTTATTTAATAAAGCAATAGCATATTCATATTCAAAGTCGGATATAGCCCTAATACCCCTTATAATTAAAGGCGCTCTTATATCCTTACATAAATCAACCAATAAACCATCAAAAGAGGTAACTTCAACATTGCTGTCATCAATACTATCATCAAATTGACAGCACTTCTCTATCATTTCTATCCTTTCTTCTACAGAAAATAATGGTTTCTTGGCGCTATTTAATCCAATTGCGACAAAAATCTTATCGCATATATTCTTTGCTCTCTCAATAATATCCATATGCCCATTCGTAATGGGGTCAAATGATCCAGGAAAAATCCCTATCTTCATATAAACCTAACCTAAGCCTTCAAAACACATAACACATTATTCTATTCTATTTGTCAAGAAATATATATGCATGATTTGCTAAATATTTGTATCTTCTCAATAAGTTCTGAGTTGATTCGATATTCGATTTTCGGATTTTGTGTCTCAAATTTCGAATTTATTTCTTCAATTACCTAATTTATTATTTCTCTGATTTAAGCATAAGCAAAAATTGAAGGTCCCTTCAATCCTTTTTTTAAATAAATACTGATAAAAAATTGTAATTTTTGGGCATAAAAAGATAATATCAAAAGAATTGAAATAATGAAAAAATTATGATTTTTTATTGATTATTATACAAATTATGTTTATACTTCAATTAAAAGAAGTATATATTTTTATACAATTTTTTTCACTTTTTTTTCTAAAATAATTGAATTCCGTACTGCATAACACCGATCAATAATAAAATAAGCTATTCGCCTTTAAAATTTTTATGTTAATATTCAAATTTATTGTATTTGTTAAAATACTTACAAAATAATTTAATTAAAGAATTGACAAAACTTACCGATAAATATAATAGATACAAATAGGAAGGGAAAAATGGTAATTGAAAAAATCGGAAATATAAATAATATCATCGAGACCAAAGGGACCAAGTCTGTATCCAAAAGTAAAGAGCTCAAAAAGAGTGATTCTATCCAAATATCTTCTGAAGGCAAAAAAGCTGCTGAAATCTCACAATATACAAAAATTGTGAATGAAGCCCCAGACATACGTTCTGAAAAGGTAAATGAAATAAAACAGCAGATAAAAGAGGGTAAATATGATAAATTTAATGATAACAAGGTTCTTCAGATGGTAGCAGATAAAATAGCTGAAAATCTATTAAGAAAATAACAATAGTAGAATTACTACTATTGATCAAATATATAATTTTAAAAGCGGAATAGGAGATATCCGCTTTTTTTATTTTTAGAAGAAGGTATAAATTGAAGGGCGGAATATATCCAGACTTTCACATCCCTACAGAGATATTTATTAAGCAAGATTTAATTGCTGACATAGGAAATATAATAAGCCAATATGGGCAAAAATTTGTTCTCATTACAACATCGTCAGATTTTGAACAATTTTCTGATGTGATAGAAACAATTGCCAGTATATCTACTCAACATGGGATTGGGTGTATTATATACGATGAGATTCCTGAAAATCCTGATACAGAATATATTGACTCAGCAGTATATTTCACAAAAAAATCTAATTGCGATATTATAGTAGGATTTGGTGGAATAGAGTCAATTAATTCAGCAAAAGCAGTATCACTTCTAACAAACAATAATCTTTTCTGCAAAGACCTCTTTGATGTTGATGAAGTTAATAAACCTATACCTCTCATTACAATCCCAACTCAGCCGATATTTGGATTTGAGATCTTACCCCTATTTTTCATAACCGAAATTCGGAATTTTACTAAGAATGTATACTCCAATAGATACCTCTTCCCTAAAACAACAATTATCGATCCAAAAATATCTACCATTTTAGATGATGAAACAACAGCCAACAGTGGAATAAGCTCACTTTCAATTGCTACAGAATCGGTTATATCCAACAAAAGTAACGACTTAATAAATACATATGCCCTTAAATCTATAGACCTTATTTTTAAAAATCTGCTAAATGCATATAGAGATCCAAAGGATCCTGCTCCTAGACATCAACTTGCAGTGGCTTCAATTATGTCTGGATTCGCTTTTTCTATTACTGGTTTATCTATTTCCTTATCTTTATCACTTGCATTATCCTCTCGCATTGAAATTCCTATTGCAAGACTGATGGGACTGATATTACCTCATGTGATGGAATATAACCTTACTGTTTCTTCAGGGAAATATGTTCAAATGTCAAAAGTAATGGACGAAAATATAAAAGATATAACAGTAATAGAAGCAGCGATTAAGGCTGTTGAGGGAGTAAGAAAGCTGGAAATCGATGTAGAAATTCCTCAAAGATTATCACAATTCGATTTTCCAAAAACTGAACTTACCAGAGTTGCTGAAATTGCCTTTAGATACCCATTTATTGAGAATGCTCCAAGACCTCTAAGCAGAGATGAAATTGAGACTATTTTAATAGCTGCTTATTAAATAGAAATTGTATATAACTATATACTATTTAATTTAGCTTATGGATAAAGAAAATATAATAGAAATCCTTCATAAATACAAATCAGGATCAATCTGCGAAGATGAAGTATTGGACTATCTCAAGAAATTCCCATACGAAAACCTTGTTTTTGCAAAAATAGATCATCACAGAGCGCTTAGATGGGGATTTCCAGAGGTCATCTATTGCCCTGGTAAGACTCCAGATCAAGTTAAGGAAATTTCATTAAATATCACAAAAAAAAACTTCAACCTCCTAGCCACAAGGGCATCAGAAGAAATATATCAAACCGTAAAAAAAGCAATTCCCGATGCTAAATTCAATGAAATTGGAAAAACAATCACATGTATAAAAAAAGAAAGAAATAAAATAAAAGGAAAGGTAATCATTGTGACAGCAGGAACATCAGATATTCCTGTTGCAACAGAAGCTCTGGAAACAGGAAAGATGTTAGGATTAGATATATCAATAATAATTGATATTGGTGTTGCTGGAATTCATAGAGTCTTAGATCATAAAAATTTATTAGATTCAGCTTCAGTTATAATAGTTGTTGCAGGGATGGAGGGTGCACTTGCATCTGTTGTTGGTGGTCTGGTTAGTTCACCTGTTATAGCTGTTCCTGCATCCATAGGATATGGAGCATCCTTTGAAGGATTAACTCCTCTCCTTAGCATGTTAAACTCATGTGTTCCAGGAATTGCAGTTATGAATATAGATAATGGTTTTGGTGCAGCATTCCTAGCCTTTAAAATACTTAATACACTAAATACAATAGAAAAAACTTAGACTCAACATATTATTAAGACCTTTTAAAATCTATCTATAATAATAAAATTCTGAAGATATAGGTAAAAAAATCACATTTTTTCAATCTCCTCAGAAGAAAATATCTTTTCAATATCAAGTATAACTATAAATTCCTCTTCAACCTTACCAATACCGATGATATATCTTCCAGAAATACCTTTTACTACAGGAGGAGGTGGTTCAATATCCTTTTCATCTACCTTTACTACATGACTCACAGAATCTATTGCAAGACCTAGTAATTTACCGCCAATATTTACTACAATCGCCCTGGTACTTTTAGTACTATCATGATTCGTTATCCCAAATTTAGTGCTCAGATCTACAATCGGTATTACCGTACCTCGCAAATCAAAAACACCCATTATAAAATCGACAGAATTTGGAAGTGTTGTAATCTTTGGTAATTTGAGGATTTCCTGTACCTTTAGTATTTCAATACCGTACTCCTCATCCTTAATCTTAAAACAGACAACCTGAATAGAAGAAAGAATTTTTTCTTTATCTTCTGCCATATAACCATCCCACTAGGATATTTCATTATTTATACAGCCTACTAATATAATAATTAAATATAACACAGGATGAAAAAAAAGAAAACAAAATTTTATTAAAATTTTTATTTCAGAGTAAACTAGTTCAAGACAAGAGGTTTATAGCTTAGAGATGATTACTCCCTAACACCTTCTAAAAAAACCTCAATCATACAGTAAATAACTTAGAAACAGAGATTACTTCTTAACTAAAAAATATAATATCCATAAATATATAGAACTAAACCTATGGTAATAAATAGAATTACTTTTAATAAATACGGTAATCTCTTTCTATAAAAAATATCAAGAAATCCAGTTAAAATACCAATAAATGCGGACAACATTCCAACAATAATATAGTTATGGCTGTAAATATACAACAGGATGCAAATCAAAGAACCGATAAACAAGTCAGCAAAATCGATAAAATCAATTTTACTACTTTTTTTTTCTTCTGTCTTTACAATATAAGGTGAATATGACTCATCAGAGAAATATTTCCTTTTTGTTAATTCTATTTCCCTCTTCCTATCTGCTTCTTTTTTTAGAATTTCCTTATCATCTTTTTCAGCTTCAAGGACGCTTCCTGCAATGCCATAATTCCTATTTATTATTTTGAGAACCTCATTGTTCGTTATCGTTGAAAAGATATCTGAACGTTTGCTAATCTTGTCAAATAATTGAGCAACCCTTCCAGTTGTTGCATTCCTTTCAACAACAATCTTTCCTGCAACTATTACAGAATAATAAGGATTTCCACCTTCATCACTATCTTCAATATAAAGCCGAACCCTTCTTTCCTTGATATTATAGTCAACTCTTAAATAGTCTCCCTTTTCTGTTGTCAAGTAGAGGGTCCTATGATATCCTCTAATTTCGGATGGGCGCCTCTTCCAAATATAGTCTCTGAGATCGCTAGTCCCCAAGGTCTTATTTACCCGCATTTTGTAATCCCGAATCTTTAATAATTATTAAAAGATTCATTTCTTAAATAGGAATAGAATAATACTAAATTATTTTATGGGGATACTATTTTTTCTTATGACGATTCATTCGTCTTCTCTTTTTTCTTTTATGTTTGCTTATCTTTTTTCTTTTTCTTTTTCTACCACAAGGCACATCAAACTCCCTTATATAATTTCTTTTTTATTTTATAGCCAATGTAATTTATAATTAACAATATAGATTAACATTTCGAGATAAATAATGATAATAAAATCAGCCAACTTAGATGCTTATACATCATTGGATTCCGGATCTAATCTATACTGAACTGGTTTAGAAGGAACAATTGTTGAGATTGCATGTTTAAATATTAGATTCTGCTTTTTTTCAATCTCAATAAGAATTGTAAAGTTATCATAGCTAAGTAACTTTCCTTTTATCGGCACACCATTTATTAAATAAATAGTAATATCAAGTTTTTCCTTTCTGATTGCATTAAGCAGAATATCCTGTAAATTTTTCGGTTGCTTTAGCATAGCTTTTTCCTTATTTACTAATTTTCCATTACAATCTTAATCCATTCAGTGATCAAATTCCTAATTTTGTTAGTTTCAAGTCCAGAGAACCAGTGAATTTTCTTATTTCTCTGGAACCATGTCATCTGTCTTTTAGCATATCGTTTGGTCTCTGTTTTCATTGTCTCAGTAGCATCTTCCAAACTCATTTTCCTATCGATGTACTTATTAAACTCTAAATAACCTATTGATCTCATAGATTTCAACTCCGGTCCAAATCCCATCTTTCTTAGATTAATTACTTCATCTATAAACCCGGAGCAGATCATACTATCAACCCTCTTTTCAATCCTCTTTTTAAGTAAATCCCTCTCCATATAAAGGCCGATATAAAGTGTATCCTCAGATTCATTGGCATTTTTCTCGTTATAAAAACTGCTTATTGGCCTTCCAGTTCCCCGGAAAACCTCCAATCCCCTTAAAATCCTCTGTTTATCATTAGGATGAATTTTATCGGCAAATAGCTTATCGCATCTTACAAGTTCGGAATACAATGAATGTAATCCACGTTCTTCAAGTTCTAAAATCAGTTGTTCTTTAATCGAGTTATCAATTGAAGGAATAAAAGATAAACCCTTAAAAAATGAATCAATATAAAAAGGTGTGCCGCCAACAAATAGAGGGATTTTCCTCTGAGCATATATTGTTTTAGTGGCTTCTAATGCAAATCGACAAAAGTCACCTGCATTAAACCAATAATTAGGGTCAACAATATCTATTAAATGATGCTTAACCAGATTCCTCTGCTTAATAGTCGGTTTCCCGCTTCCTATATCGAGAAATCTATATATCTGTACAGAATCTGAAGAAACAATCTCAAATTGTCCTTCAACAATTTCTAAGGATAAATCAGTTTTACCAACTCCTGTAGGTCCAACTAATACTATAGCTTTAATACTCTACATCCTTTAAGATAATTACATACCTTTATAACAAGAATATTCTCAATATTGTTATGTCAATCAATACCCCTTAGGCTAATCAACTTTATTCGATTAAAATATATTAGTTGAATTATCGAAATCATTCATAAGTTAAGGGAAAAGGGGCAAAGTAACAACAATTCAGGTTTCACTTTAGCAATAGGCCTACAACGTCTTATAATGACAAACAACTTCAGAAATGCTTAAGTTTTATATTTGATAATATTGAAACTGAGTACCATGTACAATAAGTAATATTAAATAATAATAATTTAATTATTCACCGCAATCCTTCATTTTATAATGAACTTTTTCATTTAATAACAGATCCATTATATTTGAAACAAGTTTTATATCACCTTTGTCTTGTGGATATTCATCTATATTTCCCCTTTTGTCAACAGTAACCATTGCTGCTCTTGAAAGAAGGTACCTATTTTCCTGAAAGGTCATTAACTTTTTTAACGGTATTATCACAATGCCTCCAATCTATCCTTCAATTTTGTGACAATCATTTTATCTTTACATTCCTCTGCCCTTATGATTGCCTTAATATCAT
>JAXHTB010000149.1:0-8627 GCA_034190185.1 Spirochaetota bacterium
CAGCTATTATATCTATGGGAAGTATTATTTTACTTTCATTTTTAAGAAGCATCTCTTTTGCAGTATCAATTAGGTCCTCTTCTAACAGTGATTTTCCAATCTGGTATCCTTTTGCCTTCAGGAAAGTAAACACCATACCCCCGCCAATTATAAGAAAATCAACCTTATCTAATATGTTCTTTAATGCCTTCAGCTTGGACGATACCTTAGCACCGCCGATAATAGCGAGAAGGGGCCGTTCAGGTCTAGTCATAGCTTTTTTGAAATATTCTATTTCATCTTTTAAAAGGAAGCCAGCAGCGCATTCCTTGATATGCCGTGTTATTGCCTCGTTTGCTGCATGGCCTCTATGGGCAGCAGCAAAGGCATCATTTATATAAACATCTCCGAGTTCTGCTAGTTTCTTTCCGAAATCCTCATCATTCTTCTCTTCCTCAGGATAAAATCTGATATTCTCTAAAAGCACAACCTCCCCATTAGCAATATTTGATGTGATCTGCTTGAGATTATCTCCAATTGGCTCATCAATAAACCTAACTTCCTTTCCAAGTAGTTGCGATAACCTTTCAGATACTGGTCTTAGACTCATTTCCGGAACAACCTTACCTTTTGGTCTGCCAAGATGAGAAATCAATATTATTTTTGCATCCCTTTCTATACAGTAGTTCAATGTTGGAAGAGTAGCTTTGATTCTTGTATCATCAGTAATATTCATATCACTATCGTATGGAACATTATAATCTACTCTAATAATAATTTTTTTAAAATTCAGGTTAATTTCATCGATATATTTTATTGTCATAATTACCTACCTATTACTATAATTTAATTTCAATATCAGCAATCAATTTTAATTTAATACCCGCAAAGGGCATAATTAACGATTTTGATTCATCTATTTTTGCCGCAGATTTTCACAGATAAACACAGATTTTTTATTTTTTTTTGAAGATTTTAAGCGATTGAAACTAAACAGCCAACGAAAATTTTGTTTAATTTGTAAAAGTTCATTTAACTATACAACCCTTTTAAATCAGCGTTCATCTGCGGAATAGAATCACAATTTATCATCATCTTATGTATAAATATGCATACCTTTTATTGATTAAATCTTTTAAAGATCATATTCAATCTAAATTATAATATAATACTACATACGCAGAAATACAAATGTCAAGTATTTATATCGGGTTGCGGATTTAAGACGTTTTTCCTGGAGCGGAGCGGAAGAAAAATGTGGAGGAGCGGCTTTCTTTAGCGCCTAAATTCAATCTTTATCGACCTATATATTAGTAACAAAAAGAATTTAAAGCTTCAGATTATCAAAAAAAATTGCATTTGACTTATAAGTTCTCAATTAACTAAATAGTAATTGAGTGTTAGATCTTAATTAATAATGAATGGATATTTTCAATTGGTTTAATGTAACAGGATATAAAAAAAATAAATCAGAGTAAAATAGGGAGGTCAAAATTTTATGATAGGTATTATGTCGTATGGCGCTTACATCCCGATCTTACGTTTAGAAAGGGATTTGATTGCCAAATCATGGGGTAGAGCCTCATTACGGGGAGAGAGAAGTGTCGCAAATAATGATGAAGACACCCTCACCATGTCTGTTGAGGCTGTTTCTGACTGTCTTTCCAATTTTGAACGAAAGGATATTGGAGGCGTGTATTATGCCTCTACAAGCGCTCCTTATAAAGAGAAGCAGATTTCAACATTGCTTGCCAAGGTATTAGATTTGAACGAAGAGATCACGAGCGGAGATTTTGCCAATTCCCTTAGAGCAGCCACATCAGCTCTAAAAGCCTGTATTGATACTGTAAAGAGCGGGTCTGCAAACAACATGATAGTTGCAGCCTCAGACAGCCGAATCGGTTATCCCAGATCTGATGAAGAACAACTTTTCGGTGATGGGGCTGCTGCTCTATTGTTAGGCAGCACTAACGTAATTGCAAACATTGTTGATCATGTCTCATTTTCAAATGAGATAGTTGATGTATGGAGAAATCCTGAGGATACCTATGTTAGATCATGGGAAAAGAGATGGGTGTTATCTGAGGGATATCAAAAGATTATGAAAAAGGCTGTTTCTGCGCTTATGAAAAAATGCGAATTAGAACCCGGCAATATATCAAAGTTAGTCCTCTCAGCCCCGGATTTGAGATCGGGGAAAAGTCTCTGCAAAAGCCTTGGATTCGATTCCGAGAAACAGATGACAGATCCTCTCTTATCAACAGTTGGGAATTGCGGAACAGCTCATCCATTGATGATTCTTGTAAGCGCTTTAGAAGATGCGAAACCAGGAGATAAGATCATCCTCGCTTCCCATGGCAATGGCGCAGACGCATTTTTTATAGAGGTTACAGAGAGGATCAGCGATTTTACTGAAAGAAGAGGCATCAAAAAAAATCTTGAATCTAAGCTGACTCTAAGCTCCTATGAGCGTTTCCTAAGTTATCGAGGCTTATTGGAAGCTGTCCCAGGCGAGCCCTTTAGATTACTTCCATCAGCTACTGCTTACTGGCGAGATATGGACTCTATTCTTTCATGTCTCGGAAGCAAATGTCGCAAATGCGGAACAGCCAGCTATCCTAAGCAGAGGGTTTGCTATAATTGCCGCTCAAAGGATGACTACGATATTATACACATTTCTGACAGAAAAGGGAAAGTATTCGATTTCACTCTAGACAATCTTGCAGGAAGAAGCGATGACCCTGTAGTTATACAGACAATTATTGAAACTGATGAAGACCAATGCAGAGTATATGCATTGATGACAGATTGTGATCCATCAAAGGTTTATCTTGGTATGCCTGTTGAGATGACATTCAGAAGATTTTACGAAGGCGCCGATTTTCATAACTATTATTGGAAATGTCGTCCTGTAAGAGATGGAGGGAGGTAAGATATGGAAAGTGTAAAAGATAAAGTCGCTGTTGTGGGTATGGGCTGCACCCAGTTTGGTGAAAGATGGGATGCAGGTGTAAATGATCTAGCTATTGAAGCAGCTTATGAGGCTATTGAAGACGCTGGTATAGGTTTCGAGGATATTCAGGCTTGCTTTCTGGGAACAGTAACTGCTCCTCTAATAGGTATCGGGGGCACTATTGCGGCTGAGGCTCTTAAGTTAAGGGATATTCCGATAATTAGAAATGAGAACTGGTGTGCTACCGGTCTTATCGCAATTATAGATGCTGCTATGAGTGTTATGAGCGGTATGTTCGACGTTGTTCTTGCCCTTGGAGTTGAAAAGCTTAAGGATACAGGATATCCCGGGCTTGGCACTGGTCGTGGACTGCACCCTGTAACGGAAGCGAGGAGAACCTCTCCGGGGTCCTTTGGCTTGATAGGCCCTGCCTATTTTAAGAAATACGGTCTCTCAGATGAAGAAGGCAAGAGAATGATCGGGCAGATAGCTGTAAAAAATCATTATCATGGAAGCATGAGCCCCAAGGCTCATTTTCATAACAAGATAACTATTGAACAGGTTGTCAATGCTCCAATAATTGCATGGCCCTTAGGGCTTTTTGATTGCTGCGGCAATTCAGACGGCGCAGCAGCAGCAATAATTACAAGGGCGGATATGGCAAAAAACTTCCGTGAAGATCCCATATATATAAAAGGCATCGGCATATCTATGGACTCCATGCTGCCGCACAACAGGCCAGGATTCGACTGGACAAGCTTTAATTCACTTGTAAAATCATCACAGATGGCTTATGATCATGCAGGCATAAAGAATCCCCGCGAAGAGTTGGACTTGGCAGAGGTTCATGACTGCTTTACAGTAACGGAACTTGCCATATATGAGGATTTCGGTTTCAGCCCAAGAGGAAAAGCTCGTGAAGATATTGAGTCTGGTTTTTTTACCATAGATGGAGACTTGCCTGTAAATTCTGATGGAGGTTTGAAGTGCTTTGGTCATCCTGTAGGAGCCAGCGGCATCCGTATGACCTATGAGGTATATAAGCAGTTGCAGGGAAAGGCTGAAAAACCAGAGCGTCAAATAAAAAATGCCAAGAGAGGTTTAGCACATACTTTTGGAGGACCTCCGCAGGTAAGCGCAGTTACGATTTATGGAAATGAAAAAGGATAAAGGGGTTTGAGTTCCGAGTTTCGAGTTCTGAATTTGGGGTTTGGAACATCTGAAGGATGGCGAAAAAGTTTAAACCCTATACAGTACAATTAACATATAGATTGAATAGCCTCATCGTTCTTTGCGATATCTAAAATGGATTTAATAATCGATTGGATCAGCAGATTATGATGAGGCATTATTGTAATAATATGACATCTATTTACCTTTATCTATTTTTTTTATGAATTTATAAAAAAAATATGCTGAAATCTATATTCAACGCTTAATTAAGTGAATTCTTATATTTTTCTGTTCTGTGTCAGATCTCGGCAAACAGAGGAAAATCATTGAAAGCTCAATATATATCAATTGTTTACTAAGGAGATAACTGCATCTTACACAGCATCTATATGCCTAATTGATCCATTATATTTTCTATTGAAGCGCCTTCCTCAATATCTTATAATCGCCTCGCGCATTCCAAAATGTATAGCCACTGCACCCGCTTTCACTAGCGCCCTGCACCTGATTTTTTATATACCCCTTTCCCCAGGTTGGAGAGTACATCTTAAATGCCTGTAGATAAGGACGAAGCGCTGCTTTACCGGTCATTAACATTAGAGCCCTTTTACCACTATTGTAAACAATTCTATAAGGGCGTTTCTCTCTAGGACCCTTCATATAAAAACTTTTACCAAAATGCGATGGATATACCATTGGACAGATAACATCAACTATCTCCGAAAAGGCTTCAAGATCCTGCCCAATCCAGTTCCCGAAATGATACCATGCATTATAACCATAAATATCTACAGAGATGGGAGCATCAATATTTCTTTTTGCCTGTATAAGGAAATCAGACATGACCTCAGACTTATAGATATATTTCCTTCCATTGTGCCTGTATAGGCATCTAGTAAGGGGACCGTCAGAAGGAAATCGTATATAATCGAACTGAATTTCATCAAAACCTATATCCTGCGCCTCTTTAGCAATATCAACATTATATCTTCTTACAAATTCAGAATGTGGATCAACCCAAAATTCACGAGGATTTCCCTTCCAGGGCTTGTTAAGTTTTTTATCCCAGACCGCATATTTATTCTTATAAGCTTTGTAAAGATTCTTGTCCTTAAAAACGACTATCCTTGCAATTGTATAAATATTATTATCCTTTAATGTTTTTAGGACTTCTTTGATTTGCCGATATCTTTTTATTGCGCCAATCTCATTTGCATAGACATTTTTAGAAGGGAAATAAATGTCACCAAGGTCGTCCTTCATGTCAATTACTATAGCATTTAGGTTACATTTTAGAATCGTCTCTACAAGCCCCTTAAAGTTTCTCCTGATCGATGGAATGCTTGTATAAATTGCTCTTTTATCAGAAGCGTTATTCAACAAATTTTTACTCTTCTGTAGAACCGGTTCCTTGATGCTGTAAAATAACGGTGGATATTTTTTTGATTTATCAATAAATAATAGAGATAGCAGCGAAGGATTATCCGGGATTTTTTTAAAAAGATCATCTAATTCCAGTAATGACCATTCCATATTCTTTGTGCACATTCTAAATATCCCAGCGCTCGTAGATACGAATAGTGAATTATCATAATGATTTAAATCAAATATCTTAACAAATGCATTATTTTTAATAGGAATTTTTAAATCCTGCCAACTTTTACCCCTATTCGATGAAACAAACACTCCTCCATGAAAATTAATAGCTGTGTAAATTTTATTCTTATTATTTGTATCAATAGCAATAGCGGCTATCTCATCATAAAAGGAAAGTCTTCCAGCATAGGGCTCGCGCGGCAGACCAGAGGTTTTCTTTACAAATTTAGAGCTGTTTTTTCTGAACATTCCATTAAAGGATGTCCCAGCAAAAACATCACCTTTCCTGCCTATAGCAAGAGCTGTAATATAATTCCTTTTTTTTAATCCTCTCATCGAAATCCTTTTCCAGCTCTTTCCGCCATCTTTACTGCTGAAGATTGAATGTTTTGTTGCTATAAGCACTTTTTGTGTATTTTGATAATCGATAGAAAGAGCGGAAATCTTCCTGTATCTTTTTTCTGAATTAAGAAGAGAACGCGCAAGGAAATCCTTTGAGTTGATGCTTTCCCATAAGGCATTGCCATTTGGAAGTTTATAGATCCCATTTTCTTTTGTTGTAAGATAAAGATTACCACTTGAATCAGACTTAATTGTAATAGGAACACAATCTTTAGGTAATCCCATATTAAAGTCTTTCCAACTGTTTCCGCTATCCTCAGATCTCAAAATCCCTCTATCCTGATATAAAAGGAAAACATCTATGCCTGAGGAGAACAACTTAGGGGTGAAGATAAATAATAGGTGGATAATTATGCATAAAAATCTAAATGAATTATTTACAAAATTTCTCATTAAACATCTCTTCATTATATATGACATAGGAATAGCCCTGTTCTGTGAGGAAAAGTTGTCTTTTATGAGAAAATTTTTCTTCTACAGAATTAGAGGTTATTATTGTATAAAAAAATGCATTATTTGATATAGGCTTTGGTCGAAGGACTCTCCCTAATCTTTGAGCTTCCTCCTGTCGAGAACCGAATGTTCCAGAAACCTGAATTGCAACATTAGCATCAGGGAGATCTATTGCAAAGTTTGCCACTTTGGATACGATCAGTCTGGTTAACTCACCATTTTTAAAACTTGAATAGAGCTTCTCTCTTTCGGAAATAGGAGTGTTGCCTGTTATAATTGGGAAATTAAATCTCTTTGAGAGTTCCTGTAATTGTGATATATATTGACCTATTATTAGTATATTTGAATCCTGATGATATGATAAGATACACTTGATAATATCATATTTTTTATTATTTTCGGAAGCTATTCTGAATTTATCCCTTTCAGTAGAAGTTGAGTATTGATATTTTTGATCTTCAGGGAGCTCAACCCTGATTTCAGAACAAAGCGCTTCAGCTATCCATTGCATTTTCTCCAGGGTTTTCCAGGGCATATCATACTTTTTTGGCCCTATTAAGCTGAATACATCGGTTTCCATGCCATCTTCCCTTATCAGTGTTGCTGTAAGTCCCAGTCTCCTTTTTGATTGAATCTCTGAAGTCATTCTGAAAACTGGCGCTGGCAGGAGATGCACTTCATCATAGATAATGAGCCCCCAGTTCTTTAATTTAAAGAGATCAAAATGGAGGAATTCCCCCTTCTTCTTCTTTCTATAGGTTAGGATATTATATGTTGCTAATGTTATCTCCTTTATCTCTTTCTTTTCGCCTGAGAATTCTCCAAGCATATCCTCACTTAAATCAGTCTTATCGAGAAGTTCTTCTTTCCATTGTCTAAGCGCTACAGTGTTTGCGACTAAAATAAGGGTCTCTGTCTTAAGTATTGCCATTGCATTTATTCCAACAATTGTTTTGCCAGCTCCGCATGGCAGCACAATAACACCACTTCCTCCATCTGGCCCGCCTCCTTTATAAAACGCATTAACTGCGCTTCTCTGGTAATCTCTGATTATAAATGGTTGATTGTTCGCAAGGTGTTTTTTAAGTTCAATCTGACATCTGTCACCATCTTCATAACCTGCCAGGTCTTCTACAGGAAAGCCTATCTTTATTAAAGCCTGTTTAATATGCCCACGAAGATTACGCTTAACTTTAATGTTATAAGCATCAATTGTGCAATCAATTAGTTGCTTAATAACCCTCTCGTTTGCAATCTCATTAATAATATATGAACTCTCAGATGTGAGAATAATATCATCTCCATCCTTTATAAGCTTCAAAAGTCCATATCTATTCAGTTGTTCTTTTATTGTTACTAGCACATTATCAGGTATCTGGTAACGTGAATAGGTGGTCAATGCCTCAAGAATATCATTAAGTGACATGCCGTATGCAGCCGCATTCCATAGGGAAAGAGGGCTTATTCTATAGGTATGAATATGCTCAGGACTCTTTTCCAGCTCTGCAAATGGAGATATGGAATCCCTTGCATCTTCAAATTCAGGATTATCAACTTCAAGGAGTATTGTATTATCACTTTGTACTATTAGTGGTTTAGACATTTTTAATTATTTATTAATTATTTTCTTGACAATATATTATCACAAATCACAAAAATACGAAGGTACATGCGGTTCATCTATCACATCTGAAGGGAATAAGCAAAGCTAAATAATGTTGTTTTATTAGTCTTTATAAACTATTAAATTACAAAGAAACTTTATAGCACTCTTAAGAAAAAAAGTTTTGGATTCACCTTCGCAAGGGCTCTTTAGTAATATATAAATGACTCACCTTAATGGAGAAATATTTATATATTAAATATTCATTCTTGTCAAATCATTAATTGCTTTCATTATAAGATTTTTAAGATACTTAATGATCTCAAAAAAAAACAGAATCACAATATTTATATATATATAATTAAGGGTATTAGATTAAAATTATAAAGTCAGTGATTCTGCTTCTTAAAAGAAAGCATGATGTCTCGACCTCAAATTTCTTGACTTTTGTAAGCATTGTTTTATCCT
>JAXHTB010000015.1:0-22638 GCA_034190185.1 Spirochaetota bacterium
ATTTTTTGAAAAATTTGTAGTAATTAGATTGCAAATTTTTATATTTGTATAATATAAAGTATTTGTTATAATAAGCAATTGACAGATTCTCTAAGAAGAAATATCTAAGTGTATCAGAAATTGAATTATCCTTATAAAACTATTTAGATCGATGTCTATATTATAAAAAAATAAAAAATTTAGATGTAAAGAAGTGAAGAAATTTACTATTTATACTACTTTTTCTGTATAATCTTGAATCCATTATTACAAGGCAGTATATTTTGTAATATTCTCACTTCTCTTCTATATAATAATAATTAGTATAGGAATTATATAATTTGCTGGAGATCGCATTATGGATGAATTTCAAAATGTAAATGATACTAGACAGTTGGTATTACCATCTGAAGTTTTGCCAGATATTATCCCAATACTACCGGTTACTCAACGTCCTCTTTTCCCAGGTATGGTAGTTCCTCTTATTTTGAGTGGAGGTATGTTGCATGAAACTATAAAAGAAATTGCTTCCTCAGAGAACAAAATTGGTGGCGCTGTTTTAATGAAAGAACAGCATGAAGATCATGTAATATCAGATCATCTTTATCAGGTCGGAGTTACAATTAGGATCCTTAAAATAGTGCCTATGGATGATAACAATATTCAGGTAATGGCAAATTCTCTTAAAAGATTCACTTTAAATAATATTGTACAGGATGATCCTATTATAAAATGGGATGTTGCTCATCATTCTGAAGATGATAAGGGAAAACCATCAGAAGAGTTGAAAACCTATTCTATGGCAATAATTTCTGCTGTCAAAGAGCTTATCGCAACTAATTCTCTTTTTCATGAGGAGCTAAAACTATTTTTAAATAGGTTCACTGCTGAGGACCCTGGAAAGTTAGCTGATTTTGTTGCATCTTTGACAACCTCAGAACCTCATGATATTCAAGATATACTTGAGACCTTTGATGTTACAGATAGAGCTAAAAAGGTGCTTCTTCTTTTGAAAAAAGAGATAGAACTTAGCAAAATTCAGGCGAAGATTACTCAGGAGATCGAAAAGAACATATCAAAAAACCAGAAGGAATTCTTTTTGCGTGAACAGTTAAAGGAGATTAAGAAGGAATTAGGGATTTCAAAAGATGAGAAAACCACTGAAATTGAAAAATTTGAAGAAAGGTTAAAGGAACTTAAACCAACAGATGAGGCTAAGAAAAAAATTGATGAAGAGATTGAGAAGCTAAAATTATTAGAACCGCATTCACCAGAATATGGGGTCAGCAGAAACTATCTTGATTGGTTGACATCCCTTCCTTGGGGAATCTATTCAGAAGATAACTATGACATTGCCAAAGCCCAGAAGATCTTGGAACGAGATCATTATGGTTTGGAGGATGTTAAAGAGAGAATACTCGAATTTATAAGTGCAGGTAAAATGAAAGGCAATCTTTCTGGTTCTATTATATGTTTCCTTGGACCTCCCGGTGTTGGAAAGACATCGATTGGAAAATCTGTAGCTGAAGCGCTAAACAGAAAATTTTTCAGATTTTCCCTTGGCGGTATGAGAGATGAGGCTGAAATAAAAGGTCATAGGAGAACATATATTGGTGCAATGCCAGGAAAAATAATACAGATACTTAAATCTCTAGAAACATCTAATCCAGTTATTATGCTTGATGAAATTGATAAATTGGGTGTTAGTTTCCAGGGTGATCCTGCATCAGCGCTTCTGGAGGTACTAGATCCGGAACAGAACACACAATTCCTTGATCATTACCTTGATGTGAGATATGATCTTTCTAATATATTATTTATTATGACAGCCAATCAGCCGGATACTATCCCTCCTCCTCTTTTGGATAGAATGGAGATGATGAATTTATCTGGTTATATTTTAGAAGAAAAGCTGCAGATAGCCAAAAGATATCTTATCCCTAAACAGATGCAGGAACATGGTCTGCAAAAGAACATGATTAAGTTTGATAATAATGCAATCAAATATCTTATAAACGGATATGCAAGAGAAGCAGGTGTACGAAGCGCTGAAAATAATATTAAGAAGATTATTAGAAAATCAACAAGGAAATTTGCTGAGGGCGAAAAAGGTCCGATAAAAATTACAGTTGAGAATATTGAAGATTACCTTGGCAAACCCAGCTTTACAGATGATTCACTTTATAACGAAAAGATACCTGGTGTAGTTTTAGGTTTAGCATGGACAAGTAATGGCGGGACAACACTTTATGTTGAGGCAACGGCAATATTATCAAAAACAAAGGGATTTAAACAGACAGGACAGCTTGGTGATGTAATGAAGGAATCTACTGAAATCGCTTATTCATATATAAGTTCAAAGGTTGATGAATTCGGTATTGACATCGATTATTTTGATAATCACTTTATTCATCTTCATGTGCCTGCAGGAGCAACGCCAAAAGATGGTCCATCTGCAGGTATTACAATGGCAACTGCTCTATATTCACTTGCTAAGAATAAACCGATAAAGAAACAGATTGCAATGACAGGCGAGTTGACTATTACTGGAAAAGTTTTGCCAATAGGCGGGGTGAAGGAGAAAACCATTGCAGCAAAGCGAGCTAAAGTAAAGACAATAATCTTTCCATTTGAGAATAAAAAAGACTATGATGAACTTCCTGATCATATTAGAAAGGGAATTAAACCAATATTCGTAAATTATTTTGAGGATTTGCTTAATATAGTTTTTTAATTAAGGAAATTTTGATATATCAATAACTATTAAGAGAAGTTATTTGTGATAGGATCTAAAATATGGAATATGTATCTTTAATACAATCGACATTTATCATATTAATAAAATATTATTTTGCAGAATTCTATAAATAAGGATAAATTTATAAATGGAGGGAGAATATTTTGAACGAGATATTACAATGGGGCATTGATGTAATAATAGATATTCAACAGATTCGCACTCCTTATAGCGATTGCTTTTTTAAGGCGATTACAACACTTGGAAGCGGTTATATTTATTACATAGTATTGCCTGTAATATTCTGGTGCGCAAATTCAACATTATCAGCACGCTTCATACTTATCCTATTTTTCTCCCTTTGGGTTAATTCTGAGTTTAAGACAATTTTACAACAACCTAGACCATACAACCTTGATCCCAGTGTAAAAATTGGCGCGACAGGAGGTCCTGGATTGCCAAGTGGGCATGCACAAGGCTCTCTTGTTTTTTGGGGATATCTCTCTTTTTGGATAAATAAAAAATGGTTTTACATCTTATCTTCTATAATAATATTACTTATCGCTTTTTCTCGTCTTTATCTTGGTGTTCACTTTCCCACTGATATTCTTGGAGGATGGATACTCGGATTTTTAATTCTTTTTTTGTTTTATAAATATATTAATGGTATTGAAAAATGGGTAAATTCTTTAACAGTTAGACAAAAAATTATGTTTGCATTTTTTATTCCAACCCTTCTTTCATTAATAATTCCTACAAAATGGTCAATTCATCCAATGGCCTTTATTGCCGGATTCGGGATAGGTTATATCATTGAAAGAAATTCTATCAAATTCGACAGAGCAGTAAATATATCTAAGAAGTTTATACGAGCAATAATAGGATTATCTGGTCTTGCGGCATTATATTTTGGATTGAATTGTATAGTTCCTATTTCATCATCTTTTTTTAGTTTACTATTTGTTTACATCCTGCATTTTATTCTAGGTTTCTGGACAAGCCTTGGCGCACCCTGGGTATTTATAAAGCTTCGATTGTAAAATCAATTAAATATTACCTCATGGATAATATCACAATAATATCATACTCCGGTTCAAAGGACCGCGGACTTCTTTCGCTTACAGAATCGAGATCAAGATATATGCTTCCATTTGTTGGCAGATTCAGGGTAGTTGATTTTACTATTCGTAATTCTATTGCTTCAAAGATTCAAAAAACAATAATATATAACAATTGTGATGATGATTTGCAGAATTATATTGAAAAGTATAGTCCTTATAAATATGATAAACGTAATAAGATAATTGTAATAACTAAAGAATATTTAGATATCCAGTTTTATTATAATCTTATTCAGGAATACAATACTTCACATTATATTATATATAATGGTGATAATCCATCAATAATAGATTTTATAGAGTTGATAAAAATATATAAGAAGAAAAGAACTCCGGCTCTTCTGTTTAAAATAAAAATTAACGGCATAGCATCTAGAGCACACACAATTCTAATTATAAATCAGCAAAGCCTGATGAACGTAATTAAATCTGCTATAGATGAAAATAGGAGCTCCCCAAATATTTTTGAGATGATCATAAATTTATTAATAAATAAGGGGATAAAAAACACTGTTATAGATACATATTACTGGCCAATAAATAGTATACCAGAATACTACTCTCTAAATATGGAGATTATGAAGGATCAGAAATTAGCAAAATTTTTGCATAATGATGCCTCTCCTGAAAGTAGTATTAATGAAGAAGGATTGACTAGAGTCGGAATAAATGCCTATGTTAATAATTCATATATCTCTGACAGTTGCGAGATATTCGGCACAGTGAAAAATTCAATTCTCTTTCCTGGGGTTGAGATAGGTGAAAAAACAGTTGTTGAAGATTCAATTATATTGCCGTTTGTAAAAATTGGTTCTTATTCAAGGCTAAAAAGAATTATTATCGATGAACGAACTGAAGCCAATGAATCAAATAATTCTCTGAATATTGGAAATAATTGTCACATCGGATCTAAAGAGGATCGGATAAAAAACAATGATTATTCAAAATCGCTATATAGAGGTGTCACATTGTTAGGAAAAGATTGTCATATCCCTGAGGATTCAAGAATAGGTGGAGCATGCTATATCGGTTCCGGTATGGGGGAAAAATATTTTTCAAAAAGAAGATATCTTCACGATGGACTCTCCATAATAAAAAAATGAAAAGAGTTTATTTTTTAATTTGCTTATCCCTAGTAAGTTTATTTTATAATATCGGATTTTCTGAGGTTGCTATTATCCCTTATAAAATCAAATCCTCGGATACGAATTTCCGATCCGGGATGGGGATGGAATACGCAAAACTACTAATAACTGGATCAGCAATAAAAAAGAAAATCAACATCTGTTCTTTCAATAAACTGGAAAAAATTTTAAAGAAATTATCGATTAATCCACAGAAAGTTATAACAGATGATGATCTAAAGCTTTTGTCAATTAGCAGTAATATCGATTATTTCCTTGTTGGAACATTGTCTAAGATAAAGGATCGATTTATTTCTAAAAGCATACTCTTTTCTCCAAAAGACAGCAGGATATTGATGGAAAGCAATATCAGGTCGAGTAATTTATTTAAACTTGCAGAGGATGAAGTAAAAAATATTTTTTTATCTTTCCCAAATAAGGGAGTTGATGATTCAAAAAATAATTCTATTGATGCTGCTGTTCTGATCGATCTATCCTATAATATTCATAAGGAATGGAGCTCTGTTAAAAAAGGCATAGATGTTTTTTCAAGGCTCGCTTCTGATAACTGGGATTTAGATTCCAGGTTCTACATTATACCTTTTTCTAAAGAGTATCTTGGTCAAAGGGAAATAACCTATCTTAATTCTAACCTCGAAATAAAGCAAAGATTGAGTCAGCTTAAACCAAAGGGAAACAGCGATATCATAAGCTTTGAAAAGACGCTGAAAAATTCAATTGATAATATTCCCTGGAGAAAGGGATCTTTTAAGGCTATTGTAATTATTTCAAATACTATTTTTAAAAAGGGACGCTTTGTTGAAAGATTTATATTAAAAGCAAAGAGAAAGGGAATTAAGGTATATACAATCTCTCTTGGATTAATGAATCGCAATGCTGTCAATATTTTTAGGCAGCTCTCTATTATTGGTAAGGGAGTTCATCTGGATACTTCATATTACCAAAAGATTTACGATTTAAATGGAAAAGATATAGATCTCTTTTGGGAGAACGGAAGGTTTTTCCATGCCAGAATTACTGGCCGTAAATGGCAGGGAGGATTGCTTGAACGGGCTGATAGTGAAGGTACGCTTAATTTCGGTATGCCAGCAGAATTTTTAAGTGAGATATTTTTTGATGAAAAAATGTATAATATTAATCCTTACAACATGCCTCGTTTCTATTCTCAATTAAATTCCACTAAGATAATAAATACTGGAAAACTTGAAAATAATATTGTACAACTGATGGAGACAATCAGTAATTCGTTTTATGGAAAATTGTATAATATATCCGGAAAAAAAAGTTTAGGCAGGGTTCTTGTTTCTGATGGTAAGATATCAATATGGGCAAGGATCAAGAACGAAATAAATTTTAATTTTTTTAAGAAAAAGGCATTAAAAGCGAATTATTTTCACCTTGGGATTGTTGTTAAGGAAAAACCGGATGAACCCTATGGCTTCTGCTTTAATCCTAATTATTATATAACCGATCTTTCACCTGAAGACATCCCAAATTCATGTATGACCAGGATGGAAGATATTATTAAGCGAACTAATTATTATATAAGTAATGGATTGTTCAGTCCTCCTATATGGTTTATTAAGGTTAAAGTTAAACGCATTGAAAAAAATCGAGCGCTTCGTGACATAAGAGAGCAATGATAATATGCGTAATTGTTCACAGCAAAGGCGCGCTCTGAGGGAAGCGAAGAAGTACCCTTGGGGTGCAAAGGTGAATTAATATCTATCTATCGTTGAGGGGACGGCAAATAGTAATTATCCAGCCTTTTATAATTTCGACATATTATGAAAGTCTTGGCGAAATAGTTCATCTTAAATTTTCACAATTTCAGCAGAAAGAAAAAAAATTATTTTTTCTTTGCGTACTTTGCGCCTTTGCGGTAAATATTTTTCATTTTTGACAGAGGCTGTACTATTACAATATAACATTTTGATCATATTTCATCATTGCCTCTGAAAATAGTTTGAGTTTGCCTTCTTTCTTTATGTTTGGAGTGCAAAGATTGAATCGTAGATAATTATGAAATTTCAAGATGAAATCCAAAAGACTCGTATCTCTAATATAGAGATATTTTATTCAGGGAATATAGATTTACTCCGTCAAAAAAAGATCGGCATTTTTGCGTCAAGAGACGCGCCTCAAAGCATTGTGATCCCTGCAGAAAAGTTTGTGTTTGCTGTATCGAAATTACCCTATGTTTTTATAAGCGGCTGGCATTCTCCTTTCGAGAAGAAGATATTTGAGAAATTATTGCTATTGGAAAAGGAAATAATTTTTTTTACATCTCTTGGGATAAGGAATATGAGAATGGATAATCATCTGATAAAGACCTGGAGAAATGGGAGGCTGCTGATAATTTCATTCTTTGAAGATAATTCTAAAATGACTTCGTTGAACGCTTTACGGAGAAATGAAATGATATCGGATATTTCTGAGAAAAATCTGTTTTTGTATGTAAATAATAATGGTAATCTTCGAAATCTTATTCCAAGGCTTTCAAAGAATGGCAGAAACCCTCTTGTTTTCAACAACTCAAAAAATTTCAATTATCTAAAGAACTGTGCGTCTATTGATATTAATAATTATGAAGATCTATTATAAAATAGAATCAGTTACAAAAGTCCCCCATGTTTATCTATTATGCGATACTGCTAAATATAAAGGTGTTTATTGATCCGAGCACAGCCAAAAAAATTGTTGAAGAATTCGATAATCAGATGTTGTTATTCCTGCGGATACTTACAGATCTACCTGTGTCAATATATATCATTCCTGTATACGAAGGAATGATATATGTGTTACTCCTATTCCACGTTTCCCATCGATTTTGGCAGCGCTCGATTAATTTTAAGAAAATATTCAGCAAGCTTGCAAAAATAAGTATAAAAGTAAAATAATTGTTGACTCAAAAACAATATTATCGATTTATATTTTTGTAATAGTTCAACGCAAAGGCGCGCCCAGAGGGAAGCGAAGAAGTACCCTCGGGGTGCAGAGATCGCAAAGGTGAATTATTGACTTTCTGTAGTTGATTTGATGGCAAATTGAATCTTCCCAGCTTTTTATAAAGGCGATATATTATAAATATCTTAGCGGAATCATTCATTTTACCTTTCGCAACAACAGAAAGAAAAAAAATATCTTTTCATTGCAGTTCAAGGGCACTTCTTCGTTGTACTCAGGGTGCATACATTGCGTCTTTGCGGTAATTAATTTTTTTTAATAGGAGTGAACTATTACATATTTTTTAGTCACCTGGGATGGGTGAGTAATTTATAAATATCAAGGTGGAATTATGGCTGTAAAGGGAAAACCAGTATACTGGACTCCAAAGAGGTTGAAGGCATTGCAGAGGTTAGCGGAAGTTGGCGATACAGGAAACGCAACAATTAATTGGGAATTTGCTTCTAATAAACGACCTAAGGATAGAGAGATACTTAAGGAGAGAGAGAATTATCAGTTATCGAAAACATGGGGAAGATATAAGAGGGTGCTTAACGGTATATGCTATAAATGTGATAGAAAGCGGGATACAGAAGCTTTATTATGCAATAAATGCCGTAAGGAAATTACAAAATATCATAAAAGAAGCAAGAGGTTTTTTGTCAGGAAGGAGGAGTGCATCAATAATAAGGCAGAGATAAGGTCATTTGTTGATAAAAGAACTAAAAAGGAACTAGTTGAGTTCATAACTGATAATATTAACAGTTTTACAGTTGCACAGAAGATAATATTATTGGATGATTATATTGAAGAGAGGATGGAATCAGAATCAGCATAATTTATTTTAATTAAATTCTGTCATTTTCCTGTTTGCAAATGGGGAATGAGCTAGGAATGTATGAATGACGTAGAGATTACTTCTATATCTCATTTCTAATAGATCTCTGTTATTCTCAAACTTAATGAGGCAAGTATAATGAATTATTTCAAACTTGCCTCATTTTATTTTTATACAAATTAAAATAATAATCTTTAATAATGATCTAAAAATGATCCTTTAAAAGGGCAGCCACTTTTTCGGGGAGATTTGCATACCAGTCTTCTAAATAGAAAAGAGGGGCAAGATGAATATCATTTATATAATGGCCGTTAAAGTTTGGCCTAGTTGCTATCTTAACACTGGATCGAAAGCTTTGATTTTGCTCTCCAAGCGGGCCGGAGTACAGAATAAAATTGAATGAGCTCATTTCAAATTCATTTTTATAGAATTTAAGGATTTTAACAATGCCATTAGTTATATCATCCAGGTCTTTATCATCATATTCAAAGAAATTTGATTTTTCTGGTAGTATTCCTATTAACTCATTTTGAGCCATAGGGGAAAATGATGCTATCCATTCCACATTTCCAGAAGGGCCTATATATCTTTCTCCCAACTCCTTTTCGGTATCGATTAAATCGTTCCAGAAGTTTTTAGAATTTTTTTCCATATATGCAGCGCTTTCTTTCATCATAATATCGACATATGTGAAAGGGATTTTGCTCATATAAATCTGGATATGTGGATGCAGTTGAGATGAAGCAGCAGGCGGAAGATAATTCATACCCATGATTGAATATTTATATTCAGGGTTTCTGCTGTGAACTTCACGAAAGAAATCTATAATTGTGCTAAAGGCATTTTTAAATTGTTCAGGTTTGAATTCATCAATTTTTACAAAATGATCTTTGCCAATAACACCGACTGCCGTAATCTCATAGATTTGAAAGAGATTTGGAAAAACCCACGAGTCTCCTTTATTGAGTCTCCCTTGTGGCAGAATATTTTCTGGGAATTTTGGGGTTACATTTTCTAAATTTTGCGGGCAGAAGATGCATGTTTCACCTGTTTTCTTTGCCAGCATTTCTATCAGATTCTCGTCAGCAGGCTGATAGAACATCTTTGCTTTTTCAGTTAAGCCAACATTGAAGAGCCTTTTAATATTCGTTAGAGGATCAAAGCGTATCTCTGTAGTTTGTTTCTCCTTCTGAAATTCATTAAAGGGATTCATAATAGAAGCTTCGTTTACGATTTTTTTAAACTTTACAGTCATATAGATAGTCTCCCTATAGATAAAATTATTTTTAATATTTACCGCAGAGGCGCAGAGATCGCAAAGGTGAAATATTGTCTATTTGTCATCGATTGGACGGCAAATTGGAACCACCTATCCTTTTATAATTGCGATATTTTGTAAAAATCTTATGCAAAATTGTTCATTTTGCCTTATGCAATAACAGCATAAAGAAAAAAAATATTTTTCCTTTGCACCTTAAGGGCACTTCTTTGTTGTACTCAGGGCGCGTACTTCGCACTTTTGCGGTAATTAGTTCCTGTTTTTTGATAGAGGTTGTACTATTACCTATTTTGTAATTTAAAAATGCTCTTTCAAATTAGAAGCGACATCTTCTGGCAGTTCGAACCATTCCTCTTTTCTTAGGAGTAATTTCTGTCTCCAGGTTATATCACTTGTATAATATGGAGGTAGATAACCTCTGGAAACCAGCTTTATGCCCGGCCAGAAATGATCCTGCTTTTCTCCAAGAGGCCCGGAATAGAAAAGAAGGTTAAATGATGTAATATTTTGACTATGATAGTATTGTAAAGATCGTGACAAACCTTCTGATAGATTTTTTATATCATTCTCGTTAAACTCCATGAAGTTTGAACTTCCTTCAACATATCCCTGTACCTCCTTTCCGCCTCCCGGGGCAAAAGGCGTTAACCAGTGAGTGTTGCCAATTGTTCCAATATATCTTTTATTTTCTTTTTTTTCGATATTGACAAGATCAGACCAATAGCTGCTGGAATTTTCATTGAGGTATCGTTTACTCTCATTATCCAGTCTTTTAATATAATCAAACGGAAAGGAGCTTATGAAAACATGAAAATGAGAATGTACAGTGGATGATCCTGCAGGGAAGAGATAATTGCATCCAAAAACAACATGTTTTGCTTCACTATCTTCTTTATATACCCTTTTGATAAACTCAAGAGCGCAGGAGATCGTATCATTCAAAACATCAGGTGTATATTCATCTAAACTGTAGAAGTGATGATTAGGATATGTCATTACAGCAGAATATCTTGAGAGGCCGAATATGTTTGGGAACAGAATAACCTTGCCAACCTTTAGCCTCCCTTCAGGTAATATATTTTCCAGATACTTTGGGGTCATTTTTTCCGCCATTTCACCACACATAAAACAGCCTTCCCTTGATTTCTCTATGATCTGTTCCAGCTCAGTCTTATCCATCTCCACTGACCATTTCAATCCAGCTTCAAGCGCTGTGATATTGAAGTATGTGCTTTCTTTTGTTAGAGGATCAATTCTGTATTCGATTATTTGGGTATCAGGCTCAAAATTATTCATCGGATTATGAAATTTGCAATCTTCTCTAAATTTCTCAAAGCTTATAGACATCTTGTTATACCTCCAATAGTTTTTTGTAGTATCCTGTCTATGTTGATTACTGTTTAATCAACTATACATTGATGAATCTTTAGGAAAAAAAAGCATATAATGAGAATTGAATAAATATCATAGGTTGATAGATAAATGTCAATTTATTTTTAATATTAGTTCACTATAAAAGCACATCGAGAGATAGGAACAGCAGCACAAAGGCTGAAAGGTGCAAAGATGGATGCTAGTAAAAAATTATCAACGAAATTGGGGAGGTTATTGTAAACCAATATAAGATGCGATATCTACGTAACATAGAGGGTCGTTCCGTTATTTTATTGTTCCCCTAATAATTACTTTTCTATGTTTACAAAAAGGAAAATAAAGTTGACATAGAATATTATTGTTAAGTAGATGGAGTATAAAAAAAATTAAATAGAGAGAAAAAAGGGAAGAATTTGCCAATGACTATCGATTTAAAAAAAATTAAACAGCAAATTCGGATTTTGGATCCGAGACAGGAATTTAAGGAAGCAACCTTTGAGTATGAAATTAGATATGATCCTTTGACAAGTCGTCAAGGAAGGGTTATTAGTTACAGGTTTTCACTTCCGGAGGTGCCGGACCTGACTGAGATGATAGAGAATACACAAAAGATATGTCCTTTCTGTCCGGAGGTTATTGATAAATTTGCCGCAAGGTTTCCAAAAGATTTTATACCGGAAGGTATGATCCGCGAGGGCGATGCAACGCTTGTTCCGAATCTTATGCCATACAGTAAATACGGCGCTGTGGTCGTGCTTTCAAAAAGGCATTATTTAAGAATGAAGGATTTTACTGAAGAGATAATAATAAATGCGTTAAGAGCATGTCAGGAATATTTTAAGCAGGTTAAAAGTTTCGATCCAAAAGTAAAATATTTTTCAATTGGCTGGAATTATATGCCGATTGCCGGCGGCAGTATTGTGCATCCTCATATGCAGGTTGAAGCAGATGAATATCCATTTATGTATCATAGAGATATATTACAGGCTTCAGAAGAGTATTATAAGAAGAATTCATCAATCTTTTGGGAGGATTTAATTGCTAAGGAAAAGGAAATCGGAGAAAGGTATGTTGGCGAAACAGGCAATGTAACATGGCTTGCTCCATTCCTCCCAAGAGGAAAAATAATGCCGGATATCATGGGAATTTTCAGGGACGTAGATTCGATTCTGAATATTTCAGAATCGGATTTGCTTGATTTTGCCAATGGACTTTGTCGTGTATTACATTATCTGAGCGACCAGAATTTTTACAGCCTAAATATAGCCATCTACTCTGGAATAACCATGGAAGATAGTTTTTGGACCAATGCAAGGATTGTGGCAAGAGGATTATTCCCGCCGGCTAATGTAAGCGATCATGATCATATTCAAAGATTTAATGATGAATTTTGTGCATGCCGATTGCCGGAAGAAATTTGTTCAGAGGCAAAGGTATATTTTAATTAATATAATAAATATTATATCAACGAAACCCTTTTCATGGAAATGGTTTCGTTTTTAGTTTGATACCGACATATTATATGATTTGTAATAGTTCATCCTCTGTCAAAAAATGAGAAATATTTACCGCAAAGGCGCAAAGTACGCAAAGAAAAAATAATTTTTTTTCTTTCTGCTGAAATTGTGAAAATTTAAGATGAACTATTTCGCCAAGAATTTCATAATATGTCGTAATTATAAAAGGCTGGATAATTACTATTTGCTGTCCCCTCAACGACATATAGACGATAATTCACTGTACCCCAAGGGTACTTTTTCGTTGCACTCTGGGCGCGTGCTTTGCTCCACAAGGGTACTTCTTCGCTTCCCTCAGGGCGCACTTTGCGGTGCACTATTACTATGATTTTAAATAATAACATCGCATAAAAATCCCTTACTATTAAATTCG
Organism: Spirochaetota bacterium; assembly: GCA_034190185.1. Classification (GTDB taxonomy): domain Bacteria; phylum Spirochaetota; class UBA4802; order UBA4802; family JAFGDQ01; genus JAXHTB01. The sequence continues at coordinate 13,310 of JAXHTB010000015.1, forward strand.
TCTAAATTCGTCGCTTTCGGATATACTTCTAAATCACGATAATTTATCATCAATGGTGCGATAGCAAAAACTACTTAAAACGACAATCAGCATTTAATAATCGGTAATAATTTTCTTTAATCGTTTCAAATCAAAATCGATATCTTATAAATCGACTTTTTGAAGGAACGTCGTCATTAGTTCTCATCAAAGTCTTACATTTCCATCTGAAGAATAAACTACCATAATTTTCATTTCAGTGTACTGAAAAAAATATGTTGACAATTTATTGTTTTATTAGTGATTTTATATATAAAACAAAATCTTAGCCAAATAAGTGATATATACATTAGAAGATTTATATAATCATATTTGACTCCAGCCCAAACTCTCTTTTTGGGTATCTTCAATAATTACGGAACTGGAGAGATAATCTGTATGATAGTGTAGTATTGTGTATTTAGAACGCTAACCCATCAGTATGCTGAATTGTTTAGCATAAATGAGTTAAACAGAGTAATCTCTAACAGCTTTTTGATCTAAATAATTTTATTTGTTCCAACAACTAGGTATATACATATTCTGTTTTCATTTGAAAGTGGTCAGACATCTTGTTTTTATGATATGCTTCATGTTTTTGAAAAGATGAAGTATAAGGATGTTAAAAAGTTATAGATTTAATGGAGAAATAAAATAAATATTTGATCCTCACATCTATAACTTCGTTTTGCACGGTTCATCTTTTATCTATTTGTAAAGGAGGAAAAAATGGGTTCAGGTGAAAATTCAAGGATACAGATTCAGGAATCAGATCATGTGGAGATCACTACAATTATTGATAATTATTCTGAAAGCACACTCCCTATGACTGAACCACCCTCAGACATGATTAAACGGTTTCCTTTAGCGGTTGATGGAAAAATACCGGCAGAATCACTGATGGCGGAACATGGCCTTTGCCTGTTAATCAAGGTGTTTAAAGATGGTATAAATTACAATGTGCTTCTGGATGCAGGATGGTCGAAAATTGGAGTCCCGCACAATATTAAAAAGCTTGGAGTGGACATGTCACAGGTTGAGGCAGTCGTTTTGAGCCATGGTCATATGGATCATTTCGGTGCCTTACCCGAAGTATTAGATATGGTTGGCTCCCGTGAAATTTCGGTAATTATCCATCCTGATGCATTTATGTCACGTGCACTTGCATTGCCAACAGGTGATAAGATACAAATGCCAGTTATTGATGAATTAAGTATTCAGAAGACCAATGCAAAGATAATAAAAACGAAATCCCCTTATTCACTTGCTGCTGGATTAATATTTTCTCTGGGCGAGATAGAAAGAACCACCGATTTCGAATTAGGCATGCCGAATGCCCTTATTAACAGAGGTGGGGAATTTGAGCCTGACTCCATAGTGGATGATCATGGCATAGTGTTAAATATTAAAGGCAAAGGACTTATTGTAATAACGGGCTGTGCTCACTCTGGTGTAATTAATACAATAAAACATGCTCAAAAGATCACAGGTGTAGACAAAATTTACGTTGTTATGGGCGGATTTCATTTAACAGGCCCTCAGTATCAAGATCTGACTGATCGAACTGTTGCAGAGTTACTACAAATCAATCCAACTGTGATTATTCCTATGCACTGCAATAGCTGGTGGGCAATAAAACAGATTGCAACTGTTTTGCCTGAACAGTTTAAACTGAATAGTGTTGGTACAACCTTCTGTTTTTGAAAGAAGTTCAAGAAACGGCTAATTCAGAAGTGTAAATAATTCGTAATGCACCTTCAATAAGTTAATTTTACTAATATCGATGCTAATTATAAGCGATTACAGGCGATTATTGAAAGCATAAAATTCGTCGCAAGGTAATAGTTCACCGCAGAGACGCAAAGATAATTATTTTATATCTGTCGTTGAGGGGACGGTAAATAGAAACTATTCATCCTTTAATAATTGCGATATTTTGTTAAAATTTTGGCAAAATTGTTTATTATGCCTTTCGCAATATCAGTAGAAAGCAGAAAAATTATCTTTCCTTTGCACCCCAAGGGCACTTCTTCGTTGTACACAGGGCGCGTCTTTGCGGTGAATAATTCCTATTTTTTTATAGGGGCTTAACTATTACATCGAAAGTAGTTTTTGCAGTAGCTCCAGTTATGTTTAAAGTTCACTCTGAATAACGACAGATTATCAGGAATTATATTGCAATCATTTTATCTAGGGGATTTTTCTCGATTTTCTGCCTTACATTCTGGAACAAGCTGATTTTTCTGTTTAGATAACCTTAATATATATAAAGCTTCTAAGAAATATTTGGATACTCTTCAATTACCCACGTCTAATGCTTTGATCTCCGAAGATCAGTTATCCACAAAATTTTATTATCTTTTTAAATCTTAGGTATATTAGCAATAAATATATAAAATACATTTAAGGATGATAAAATATGTTAGACGAAATTCTACAAAGAAATGCAAGAAGATACCCGGATAAGACAGCCGTTGTTTTTCAGTCAAGCAGATATACCTTCAAAGAGCTGAATGACAGGGTCAACAGGCTTAGCAATGCCTTGTCCGGTATGGGTGTTAAAAAGGGGAACAGAATAGCTATAGTTGCTGATACATGTTATCAGCATATAGAGGTTTCCTGCGCTGGTATTAAAGGCGGAACAGTAACTGCCTTGCTTAATCCGGGTTTGACCGGCAGAGAGATTTCTTTTTTAATTAACAATGCTGAAACCAATACTGTCATTCTAGGAGAAAATTACAAAGATTCTATAGATTCCTTGCGTCCTGAATTAAAGACCGTTAAAAATTTTATCATAATGGGCGACTCTACAGGTGATATGAAAAGTTATGAGTCCTTAATTATGTCCTCATCTCCAGAGGAACCTGGTGTTAAGACCGAAGATGATGATCTGCTTTTTTTGGTATGCAGTGGTGGAACAACAGGTCTTCCAAAGCAGATAATGCATACATATAGGAGTTCCCTGTTTACTATGCTTAATGTGCTGTGGGAATATCGCATTGAGCCAGAGGATTTTTGTCTCTTTGCTATTCCTGCCTTCTGGGGACAGGTGATTCCATGGCTTATTTTTCCGCATTTCTATTTAGGTTGCCCAATAGTTATGTTAAAGGATGTCAACCCAAAATCAGTGTTAGAGGCTATACAAGAAGAGAAGATAACAACCAGTTTTCTGGGCTCTCCCTTCCTGCCGTATCTTATAGATTTTCCAGAGCTGAAAGATTATGATTACAGCACACTTCGCTGTATTGGCATAGCCGGCGCTCCCCTGCCAACTGAGGTATGGGAACGCGCAATAAATACATTCGGCAGTATTTTCGGGCAGGTTTACGGTTTAAGCGAGATGAGTCCTATTACATTTCTTCCTCCTGAAGATATCATTGTAGATGGATCGCTGGAAAAGAGGGACAAATTGCGATCCTGCGGAAAAGAGGTGATAAATATGCACGTCAGGGTGGTGGACGAGCATGGAAAAGATGTTGCGACAGGTGAAGCCGGAGAGGTGATTGCAAAGGGAAAAAGCATGATGGCCGGTTATTGGAATGCGCCAAAAGCAACAGAAGAGAGTATAAGAGGAGGATATCTTTATACCGGCGATATGGGCTCTATTGATGAGGATGGATACGTTTATCTTGTTGGAAGAAGGAAGGATGTTATTACCAGTCAGGGGGAGATGCTTTCTCCTTCCGAGATCGAGGATATTATTTATAGACACCCGGCAGTATACGAGGCGGCAGTTATTGGAATTCCTGATGATAAACTTGGCGAGGCTGTAAAGGCTGTTATTGTGTTAAATATAAGCGAGAAGGCAGAGCCATTAGATATAATTGAGCTTTGTAAACAACACCTCCCTCCTAATGCTGTACCGCAATCTGTTGATATTGTAAAGGAACTCCCAAAGAGTCCGGTTGGCAAGGTATTAAAGCATAAACTCAGGGAGGAATATATAAAATGAAAAATACTATAATTTCAAATCTTTGGCAGGGGAATATACCCCTTTCCTGAGAATTTCAGCTATAGCGTAACTTATACTTACAAATTTATTAAGGAGGTGATTGAGACACAATATTGCATAATAAAAAGATAGGAAGTGACTCTTGAGGATTAGCAATTTATATATAGCGATCCTTCAAAAAGTCGATTGTTGAAATACCTTTACAGATTTGAACCGATTACAGGCGATTATTGCCGATTATGGAAAGCAAAATTCCAGCGCATGCAGTTTTTCAGTAGAGGGGTAAATGGGTTCGACTCATGGTATGATGATAGTCTGGAGATGGCAAATCTCAGAGGAATAACATTGAGATACCATCCGGGAAGCGAGAAACCCTATCGCCTTAAACTATATACTCAAGGCTGGGTTTTTTGTATAATCTTTGAGGAGGCAATAAATAGGGCATGGGATGATCTGAATGGAGAAACCCTTATTACTGCCTTAGAGAGTTTTAAAGATTTTAAAACAGGTTTATGTCCTCCCTTGACCTTTGGTCCCAACAGAAGAAAGGCAACTGATTATCAAAGGCTTTTTAAAGTGGATATTGAGAAGGGGATTTTGTGCCTATTACAGATTGGATAAGACCTGGAAAAGTTTAAATGTAAAAGCTAACTATGCAGCCATAGATAGCTTTCTCTTGCAAACGATCGAAGAACTTAAATAGCTTTTTAAGCGAATGCTGTGAATCTGCTGAAAGGGTTGGCGCTGTCAATTTTTTATCGGAAGTCGATTCACAGCATCAGCTAATTGATATTTCACAGGCTGAAGCTTGCGGCTACATTTCGAAGAAGTTGGCGCCATTCTTTGGGGAGTTTCTGAAATCAGTTTGAGCTTACACTTATTTTTAGGAGGAGGTTTATGAAAATATATTTCTATATATTGGGTGTCAACTTGGTATTTGCTTTGCTTTTGATATTTCCAAATTCTGTTATTGCTAAGGTAAGGGGTGTAACAAGTGACACAATTAAGATAGGCTCAATGGCGGCTATAACCGGCCCAGATGCAGATGTCTATGGGGGGGTCGTTCCGGGATGGAGGACCTATATCAATCAAATCAATGATAGTGGAGGAATACATGGCAGAAAAATAAAATTTCTCGTTGAAGATGACAGATTTACAATACCTATTGCATTATCGTCCTTTAAAAAGCTTGTTTACAGAGATAATATCTTTGCATTTTCATGGGCCGCATCCGGAGCTGGACATACACATGCAATCATTCCACTTGTTGAGAAGGAGAAGATACCATTAATCGCCGGTACCAATAATTTATCATATTTTATTCCTGCCAGAAAATATATCTTTACAACACTTCCCTCCTATGAGGATCAGGTGAAGATATTATTCAATTATTTTCGTAACGATCTCAAGCTAAAGCGTTCTAAAATTGCGCTTCTTTATATGGATTCCGCTTCCAGCAGGCCGGTTTTACAACTAGTCAGGAAATTTACAAAAAAATATAAATACCCCCTTAAAGAGCTTGTTATACCTCTAGGCGGTCTGGATATGACCTCGCAGGCGCTTTTATTAAAGAGGGATAAATCGGATTATGTTATTATTCACGGCTATGTTGGCAACACCGCTGCTGTGTTAAGAGACGCAAAAAGATATAAGCTTAAAAGCCAGTTTATAGCAATGCAATACGGTTTTGTCAGAAAGACCATAGAAATAGCCAGAAGCGCAGGAGAAGGTTTGATGGGAATTAACGCATTCGGATCATATATGGACAACAGCCCGGGAATGATCAAAATGAGAGAGATAGATAAGAAATATCATCCAGACGTGAATTATCGAGACAGGAACTATGTGCAGGGTTGGTTATGTTCAATGATACTATGCGAGGGTTTGAAGAATGCAGGAAGGAATCTGAATGAGGATAATCTTATTTCCGGGTGGGAGAAGATTAAAAATCTTGATACTCAGGGTATATGCGGCGTTGTCGATCTGGGCCCCAATGACCATAGAACAACAAAGAGCAGCAGGGTATATAAGGTAGATATGAAAAAACTTAGTTTCATTCCGGTTACAGGATGGAGAAATCCAAAGTAATTTTCATTTATGTTTGAATATTAAAGGCTAATATTTCTACAATAATAAGGAGAATACCTATGAAAATAAGAGAATTACTTTTTTTTACTATTTTTGCTTTAGTGATTTCAGGATTTGTAAGCCAAGAGACAGATGCTTCTGATGTAAGGGGTGTAACAAGCGATACAATTAAGATCGGCTTAAGCACAGCTATGACGGGTCCAGGCGCAAGCCTTGGGGTTCAATTTGCTCAGGCTATAAGAACTAAGATCAAATATACTAATGATAATGGCGGTGTCAACGGCAGACAATTGGATTTAATTATTGAAGATGACCGCTATTCAATTCCACCGGCCATAGCAGCGCTTAAGAAGCTGGTTTACAAAGACAAGATTTTTGCAATGATTGGCCCTGGGTCATCAAGTCAGGTTAATGTAATCTGGAAAAAGATTCAGAAGGATAAATTACCTACCATACTGCTCCCAATGCCCGAGGTTGCCGTTACCCCTTTTAAACGATATCTATTCACTATGACAGACACCTATCCGGGACAGGTTAAGCTTATAGTTGATTATCTGGTTAAAGACTTCAAACTGAAGCAGCACAGGATCGCAATAGTTTATCCTGACACAGAGGCCGGCAAGATTGATTTAGAGCCGGCGCTAAAGAGGATTAAGAAATATAACCTGAAACCTGTAACAAAAGAGATACTTAGTCCTGCTGCTATGGATGCCAGCTCGCAGGTTATGAATTTTAAGAGATATAAGGCTAATTGCGTGCTTCATGTGGGAACCATTACGCCTACAACCATCACTTTATTGAGGGATATAAGAAAGTACGGACTAAAGATTCCATTATTTGCTACATGGGGAGCCATGCTTGGAGAGGAGATGAACGCGATCGGTGATCAGTCAAAAATGTTCTATTCCGTTCATGGCACATCTCCCTGGTACTCTAAAGGGAGAGGTATGGAGAAGATGAGAAAAATTACATTGAAATATCACCCTGGCACAGAAAAACCTCATCGAGGCACCATATATACTCATGGATGGATATGCACTCATATGATGATTGAGGGATTAAAGAGGGCAGGGAAGGATCTCAGTGAGGATTCCTTTATCAGCGGACTTGAAAATTTGAAAAATTACGACATCGGAGGACTCTGCGGCCCTATCAGTTTTAGTTCCACCAGCCATAAGGGTGGGAATTCGTGGAAGATATACAGAGCGAATTCAACAACCGGGAAATATGTTCCTTTAACTGGATGGAGAGTCCCTAAATAGCGTAATAAATATTAGAAAAATCATAAGGAGGTGATAAATATGCAGGAATGCTGTCAATTCAGATAGCTTGGAAAGCACAGTTATCAATCAATCTCTTTAGGCTTTACTCAGTGGTATGAATTGCTATTTACAGTTGTGAGGAAAACAGTAGAATGATATATTGTAATAGTAAACTTCTATCCTGATTACCTATGATGTAAAGAGCGTTATTAGGAAAGATAGGAGTTGTGCACACATATCATTTGCCAATAGCTTTAAATATTTTCTAATATGTTTAATCAAACAATTAAGTGAAATCAATTTATTTAGGAGTGAATCTTATGAAGAGATTTTTTTTCGTTTTGGCTCTAGTTCTAATAGTTATATTGACTGGATTTTATGATCATCCGGTTAATGCTGATATTCGTGGTGTAACAAGCGACACTATAAAGATAGGAGCAATGGGTGATATAACCGGTCCTGGCGCTGATGTCTATACTGGTGTAGTACCAGGCTGGAAAAGTTATATCAGATATATCAATGATCAGGGTGGAATACATGGCAGAAAGATAAAATTCCTCATTGAGGATGATAGGTTCTCTATTCCTCTTGCATTAGCTGCATATAAAAAACTTGTGTATAGGGATAAGATATTTGCATTTTCATGGGCAGCATCAGGAGCCGGACAGACACATGCTATTATCCCTCTTGTGCAGAAGGAAAAGATACCCATGATATCTGGCACAAATAATTCGGCTTATTTTATACCTTCTAAAAGGTATGTATTTACAACGCTTCCTTTTTATGAGGATCAGGTAAAGATATTAATGAATTATCTGAGGAAAGATCTTAAGGTAAAAAGTCCTAAAATTGGACTTTTTTATATGGAGTCGGCATCTAGCAGGCCGGTTTTGCATCTATTCAGGAAATTAACCAAAAAATATGGCGGGTCTCTAACTGAATTGGTCATTCCCATAGCTGGACTTGATATGTCATCCCAGGTGCTTCTATTAAAGAGAGCGAAGCCTGACTATGCCATAATTCATGGCTATGTTGCCAATACAGCAGCAGTATTAAGAGATGCCAAGAAATTCAATCTTAAAAGTCAATTTATAGCCATGCAGTATGGATTTGTTAAAAAGACTATTGAAATAGCAAGAAACTCTGCAACTGGCTTGTGGGGTATTAATGCATTCGGCTCTTATGATGATGATAGCCCTGCTATGAAGAAATTAAGAGAAATCGATGAAAAATATAGCTCCAACCCTGGTTATAAAGATAGGAACTATATTCAAGGCTGGCTATGTTCATTGATATTATGTGAGGGCTTAAAAAGAGCTGGAAGAAATTTGACAAATGAAAAGCTGGTAGATGCCTGGGAGAGTATAAAAAACTTTGATACAAAAGGTTTATGTGGAGTCGTAACACTTAGTAAAAAGAATCATAAGACAACAGAGAGCAGTAGGATTTATAAGGTTAATATGAAAAACTATAAGTTTATTCCGCTTACAGGTTGGAGAAGAGGAGAATAGAGTCAATTGTTGTAGATATTAAAATTTTATTAATGGAGAAGTCTTATGAAATTAAGAGATTTATTGGTCCTTTTTATTGTAGTCTCAACTATATCTGTTTTATCTTGTAAGGAAAAAAAGGTTGTAGATGTACGTGGTGTAACGGATAAATCGATAAAAATTGGTACAAGCTTACCTATAACAGGGGCTGCAGCAAGCCTTGGAGTACAATTAGCAGAAGCAGCAAGAAATTATGTTAAATATGTTAATGAGCAGGGTGGTATCCATGGGCGAATGTTGGATCTAGTTGTTGAGGATGATCGTTATCTGATTCCTCCAGCTATTGCTGCCCTTAAGAAATTGGTATACAAGGATAAAGTTTTTGCTTTTGTAGGGCCAGGATCTGCAAGTCTACTCAATGTCCTATGGAAAAAGATTCAAGAAAATAAGCTGCCGACAGTATCAATAACAATGCCTGATTTAGCAGTTGAACCTTTTAAGAAATATATTTTCATTATT
>JAXHTB010000150.1:0-8613 GCA_034190185.1 Spirochaetota bacterium
GCAGTTGTTGGATTGCAATATCTTCAAATGCCTGAAGTTTTTCCTTTAAAATTTTGAATTGTTTATCATTAGAAATACCGGAAAGTATTTCCTGCCGTATTGGGCCAATTATTGCAACTCTCGATTCATTTATAAGTTCCTTTAACTCATTTTTTTCAGCGTTATTGATGATGGAAGTCGATCCTGTCTTTCTTCTTAATACTAATGACCATATTGAAGTATCTATGAGGACTTTCATCTTCTTGTTCTGCCTGTCTTGTAATCATAGCTTTCATCATAATCTATTTCACTAAATAATTTTACTACTTCAATCTGTTTCCTTCGTTGAATATATTCTCTTAAAGCTTCAGTAACCGTATCCTTTTTTGTTTTATGCCCGCCAATTTTTTTTGCTTCAAGAATTAGATTATCATCAATTGCTAAATTTGTTGTCATACCCCTTTTCTCCTTACACATAGTAATGTAGCAAATAGTGTGTAATGTCAAGATAAAATTTGTATTGCCAAGAAAGATAATATAAAACTGAAATTAAGCTGATTTTCTTCCATCCATTACTTCTGAAACCAGTTTGAGCTTACAAAGATATAATGCTTCGGAAATGTTTCAGGATATGATATATTTTTATTGCTTGACTTATATCCTTTTTTCATAAAGCTTAACAATATGATCGAATCAATCGCTTAAAGCTATGAAGCGATGCAGATATTATTTTGCTATAAACAATTATCAATATACAAGGCGCAGGTGCTCCATTATTTAAGGAGATAAAGGGAAACCCGTTATATTCGGGTGCGGACCCGCCGCTGTAACCGGGGACGAAAACCACAGGATGCCACTGTTAGTCGTTCTACAAAAAGTAGACAAGGCTGATGGGAAGGCGTGGTTAGTAGAGCGATCCGGAAGCCAGAAGACCTGCCTGCACCTTCTCATCATATTCTTCACCGGTACGAAGAGATGAGAACACTGTTTGAGGAAAAAAAGGGAATCCCCAAACCACTAAAGGTTGGGGATTTTTTTATTATCTAACCATCTTTTTCCTCAATATGGTGAATATTAAGAGGTATAACTTGAGCAAACAAAAAGGTACGACAGGTACTAAATATAAATTCCTATTTTTTTCTTTATCAATACTGTTATTTATCGTTTTTATTTTTAATATTGGAATAGGTTCTGTCAATATTCCATTTGTAGAAACTACAAAGATTATTTTTCAACACATAACAGATTCCACAAATGGAAGTATTATCTGGAAAATTCGTATGCCAAGAGCAATAGCCTCACTTTTAAGTGGAGGATATCTTGCTGTTGCAGGACTTCTCCTTCAGGTATTCTTCCGTAATCCTGTTGTAGGACCTAGTGTTCTAGGCATTTCATTTGGTGCTGTCTTAACCGTTGGAATTGTTATGCTTGCAGGTTTAAGTTTTGGGATTATGAGTATACACCCTCTTTTTATTAGTTTCACTGCCTTTCTGGGATCATTATCTGTTATGTTTATCCTGCTGGCTATTATCTCTAAAATAAAAGATATTGCAACATTGCTTATTATTGGACTAATGGTGGGATATCTTTGCCATGCAATAACAAGTTTACTCGTTGCCGTGGCTGACAAGCATATGATAAAGGGATTTATTCTTTGGCAACTGGGCAGCTTTAACGGATTTTCCTGGGATGAGGTGCAGATTGTAATAATAGTTGGTCTTATATTATTATCTGGAACCTATCTCCTGTCCAAGCCATTGAATGCCTTACTTCTTGGTGAGGATTATGCTAAAAGTATGGGTGTAAATATAAAGCTCTTCAGGTATTTGATTGTATTTTTTTCAAGTTCACTAGCAGGACTTGTAACTGCATTTGCAGGTCTTGTGGCGTTTATCGGTATTGCTGCGCCTCATATGGCAAGGCTTCTCTTCGGGACAACAGATAACAGACAACTAATACCTGGTGTTATGTTATTGGGAGCAATTGTAACAAGTTTATGTGATCTTATAGCTAGAACAGCTTTCTCCCCGGTGGAACTGCCTATTAGTGCTATTACATCATTTTTTGGAGCTCCCATAATAATAGGTCTTCTGCTACGGAAAAAATCTGCAATATAAAAAAAACGAATTACAGAATAAATATTATCTATCAATGCAGTACCGGAGGTTGAATTAAATGAAGGTTATAGAAACACAGGAACTAACTGTTGGATACGGAAAAAAAGCTGTGGTTACTAATATAAATCAGGAGATGCTTAAAGGACAATTTATCTGTCTTCTTGGTCCAAACGGTTCTGGAAAAACTACGATTCTCAGAACCCTTGCCAGACTCCTTTCACCGATAAAAGGCGCGATATATCATAACAATCATGTTTTAAGTTCAATAAAATCAGATGAGCTCGCAAAAACAATGGCTGTTGTTTTAACAGACCGCATCTCTCCTGGACTAATTACTGTTTTTGAGTTTACAGCATTGGGAAGATATCCTCATACTGGATTTCTTGGCAAGTTAACTAAGGATGACATAATTAAGGTTGAGGAGGCATTACAGCTTGTTGGCGCTTATGAGCTTTCGGACAGATACTATAATGAGCTAAGCGATGGTGAAAAACAGAAAGTGCTTCTTGCAAGGGCTTTAGCACAGGAGCCCGAGGTTATCATTCTCGATGAGCCTACAGTCCACCTTGACCTGAGACACCGAATCGATGTAATAGAAATACTTAGGAATTTCTGTCATGAAAAAGGAATCACTGTGATCGTATCCCTTCATGATGTAGATATTGCTCTAAAGATTTCGGAAATTGTTATCCTTGTGAAGAATGGCCAGATTGTTGACTATGGATGTCCTGAAGATATAATTAAGGGGGATACTATCTCATCTCTTTACGATCTAAACAAGGTGTATTTCAACAATAATCTTGGCACTATGGAATTAAAGGGTAATAATGAAGGCGATTTGGTTTATGTAGTAGCTGGAGCAGGAAGTGGTGTAAAGGTATACCGCCTTCTTTCCAAACACGGATTTCAAATAATTACTGGCATAATTCATGAGAACGATATAGATTATCATATTAGCAAATCCCTTGGAGCAAAGATAATCAGCGAAAATCCTTTTGTAGAAGTAAGCAACGATTCGTATATTGAAGCAAGGGATGCTATTGATGAAAGCTGGAAGATCATCGACGCTGGCTTTCCGGTTGGGACAATGAATCACAGAAACATCGATCTTGTAATAAGCGCAATTGAGCAAAGAAAAGAGGTTTACACACTTAGAAGCCGTGAAGAAGCATCATTGCTGTATGGAGAGATGGCGAATAACCTTTCCTACTGCAATGGTAAACAGTCAATTGTTGAATTATTACAGTCTCGCGCTGCTATTCAATGAGCTTATATATCTTGTTATCATAGTTTTAGTGGAATCAAAGCATATCCTGTTAAGGTTTACTTGAAACGGTCTTATTAAAATATAATCAGCTATATCATCCTTTGGTTTGATATTATCAATACTCAGCGCTTTGCAAATAAAATAAACATCAGTTGTGAAATAATTTATATCATTAAAAGGATATTTATTTGCTATTGAACCGAAATAATTCAGATAAGTTATTTCTATATTTAATTCTTCCATAGTTTCCCGAATTAAGGCATCCTCAAAGGATTCGTTATAATCTACAAATCCTCCTGGCATATCAAGATAACCTTTTCTAGGTTCAACTGCCCTTTCAGTTAAGATAATCATATCATCATACTCAATGAATCCCGCCACAGCAGAAGCAGAGTTATGATAATATTGAAATTTACAACTATTACAAAGCAAAGCCTTTACAGTATATTCTTTTATATCTTTGCTTCCGCATTTAGGGCAAAAAATAAAGTTCGTATGCTTTAGCACCTATATACCTCTTCTTTGTATCAATAGTCCTTTATCTATATTTACAATGTTATCAACCGTTGTGGCTCATTATTACACTTTATTGGAAATCAGTGTTAGAACGAGGCTGTCCGCCTGGACCGCTATAATGCATGCCCCAACCCGGCTCCTGCCTATACGATATTTCTGGTATAGATTCAAGTAAACCTTTCCAAGCAGATATTAGCTTATCTTCAGCCTCGTAATCAAAGGGATCCTGAAGCATTTTTTCCTCCTGACCACCCTTCTCTGGTCTGTTCTCTGCAAGCCATTTAGCAGTAATCACAAGTCCTTCTGCGGGTTTTACAACATCTCTATAACCAAGTTCCCTTTTAATCTTTTCAATGCTTAGAACCCTATGAGTTGGCAATGGCTGCATCATCAAAGGACGAGCAGGAACAGCAATCTTCCAAGGCATAGAAACAATCTCCCATTTATGATTCATTGCTGATGTAATAATCTCTATAACTTTACGAAGTGAAAGTACCTCCTCATCACCACAGTTATATGTTTTTCCAGAAGAAATTTCAGGTTGATCAACAGCAAGTAAAATTGCATGAGCTAAGTTCTCAGCATAGCCAAAGGAAGACAAGGTCAGACCATCATCAGGAACGATAATATGTGGTCGATTATCAAGGATACGCCTCACTATACACCATTCCCTGGGTACTAGCTGATAAGAACCATATACATAAGGATATCGAAAATGTGTTGCATTAGGATGATTCTGGAATACAGCCTCTTCAGTACGAACAATACGCCAGCCCTTTTCATCCTCTTTTTCCACCTGAACTAGAAGATCCTCTTCAGATATAGGGACTGGTAGACCTGGTGGATCAAACAGCCAGGGATTCATAAATCCGCGGTATGCCGGTACTCCTCCTATAGATATAAATCGGTCAGTATGATCAGTCATTAATTCCGCAATACGTCTAAGCCGACCATACGCTGTAATACAAAGATCGAATGAAAGGCTCTTTAGAGCATCTTTTAACGAATCTTCAGAGAATGCATCAGCATGAATATGCTTTACACCCTCAGAGGTTTCCGGAATCTCATGACGACCAGAATGAAGCAGAGTTACATTATGTCCCCTTTCCCTAAGACCATTAACTATAAAGTGCCCTGTAGGTCCTGTACCGCCAATAATGAGTGAATTCATTCAATCCTCCATAAAAATTAGTAATTCTATAGGAATTTGTATCTTAAGTTTTATTATTTAGATGAGTCAATGAAAAAAAAATTATTTAATACCAAGATAAACATGATTGCTGATTATTACATCATGGCTATGATAATATTATCTATAAATTCCTTCTAATCAGCAATAATTTATTTTAATATCATGAAACATCTAATAGGAGAGATCGAAAGTTATAGCTTATATTTCTATCAATATACGAAATAAAGATCAAATTTATGATGCTTTTTATTGTTTTTTTAAATTGATCAATTATTATCTTGCTTTTTAAAAGCTAGCTTGATACATCTTTTATAATATTAAGGTTGGATTAATTTAAAATTAATCAGAAAAGATATATTTTGTTAATACAAATTTAGATAATGAATAAACAATAGGCAGGTGGGGTATGAAGGAAAAAATTAAAGAAGCACTTGATAAAATAAGACCAAAATTGGGGAGTGCAAATGTTGAATTTGTAGAATTGAATGGAGGTGTTTTAACAATAAAGCATTTTGAACAAATCTCAGCTTGCGATATTAAATCAAGAGGCCTTGTAACAAAAGATGTAGTACTCGAAATGCTTGAAGTGGAACTCAGTAATGCAGTGCCTGAGATTTCAGAAATAAAAGTAATATAAGAAGCATATAGAATTCTGTTACATTTTTTAGAAATCAGTTTAAATCACTAAAGGGTTCCAAGCATAACTCAATGTAGAAACAATCTATGCAATCAATAATTCATCAAAACGATTTATAAATTTAGAATAATATATATTTGTTCCTAGTCGATTCTGTTCATCAATTATTTCTTTTATAATTTCAGGAGTAGTTAAGGGATTAATTGTTACAGCACGAAGAACTACTATTTTTTGAGGAGAATATCGTGTTGATTCAAGCATAGTTCTGGAAACAAAACTATTATCTTCCTGCCTTATTATTCTATGTAATTCAATATTTAAGTCATTAAGAACTGTATTTATATTTTTTATTTTTTCAAGAATCTCATTTTTATTATTTGAATCTTCATTTTCTACTAAATTCATAAGATAATTCAATTCTTGTTGAACAGCTTCAGGAACAAATCTATAATTAGTAATAAATAGCTCAGGATAATTCATTGGTTCGAAATTACTATGGTTTTTTATTAAAGAAATTAATTCTTTAGTAAGGTCAAAGGCAAGTTCAAAGAGAAGTTTAATGCCATTTGAGCCAAATATCTTTAAGGTAGCCCAAGGTTTAAGGCAGGAAAATGGTCTTGAACCTTCTACTGTAAATCTTCCCTGATCAACAGAATCTGCCCTTATAATATATTCTGAAGTATGCTTTAAATAGTTAAGGGCTGTTTCATCATTAAAAAGAACAAGTCCCATTGAAAGAGGAGAATAAAGTAATTTATGCGCGTCAAAGGTTACAGAATCAGCTGATTCAATTCCTTTTAACAAATGCCTATACTTATCAACAAGTAAAACGGCTCCACCCCATGCTGCATCTACATGAAAGTATGATTTATGTTCATCTGCAAGCTTTCGTAATTCTACAAGATTATCAATGTTTCCTGTTTCTGTTGTACCGGCTATACCAATAAGTGAAATAATCTTTATTTTTTCTTTCTCATTTCTATTTGCTTCTTTAATTTGATTACTGATCTGTTTTAATTTAGATATATCGATCTTATTATACCTGTCCACTGGTACTTTAATAACATTATTTTCACCGATTCCTATTATCCTTGCTATTTTATCTATAGAATAATGCCCTCTCTTTGAACAGATAATTACAGCTTTTTTACATTTATAATAACGAAATGCTTCATTTATCCCTGCCTTCCTGACACCAGGAAACCTGCCATCCGGCGCAAAAATTTTATTCCTTGCAATCAACATAGCTGTAAGATTCGCAATAGTGCCATCTAAAGTGACATTTCCAAGCGCAACATTATGATTTTGAATATGAGTTTTATAATAGAGAGGTGAACAATCAAATATTATTCTATGAATCCATGCGATCAATTCTCGTTCAACAAATGTTGATGCCTTAGCTGTCTCAATTTTAACCTGATTTTGGTTCAAAGCAGCTATTATCATTTCTATTAATATCATAAAATATGGAATAGCGCTTGTCATATGTCCAATATAGTAAGGATTACCTACCTTGACAGAATGGGAGATGATCTTTGTTTTTATTTCAGAAAGTATATCTTTTAAAAGGTTAGGAGTCGTTGGAATATCAATATTAGAAAAAATCTTTGATAGTTCTGGAAGGGATATCTCACTATGTATGCCACCTTTATCCTTGAAAAAACTATGAATAAGGTCTAATAACTCAAAACCAAACTCCATAAATTTATCTGGAGAATCCGGCATAATAAACAACTTTCTTAAATGCTCAAGATCAGCCTTTATTTCACCTTTCTTGAGAACCGTTTCACCTAATAGGTTCATCATTTTATTGCCTGCTATATATGTAAATATTTAATAAACCGTAACTACTCAGCTATATTCGTAAATTTATAAAAAAGAGGTGTAAAAGATAAGGGGATTATAGATATATTGAGATGATAATATTGTTATAAAATAAACCATCCGTGGATTATTTTGCTGCATAAATATGTATATTTTCAAAAATCACATCCATGTAATTTTTGAAAATTCCGATGCAGTAAAAAACATTCAGAATTCCGATATGCTAAAATATCTTTAATCTCTTCAATCTCCTTATCTTACATCTTTATATAAATTCAAAATATTCAAGCTGTTAAGAGATAGCTGTGTAGTAATAATAAACCTTAATTAATTCCAGAAGATAAAAATATTAGTATAATTGCAAACAAAAAAAAAACAACTTCTAAAAAATATCAACTTTATAACTATGAGAATTAAAGATATTAACTACTATATAATTGAATATTCCGATAAGTTACGTCCACCTTTAATCCCTAGAGCAGAGTGTAAAACCTATTGATTTTCCTTCCCCTATTTTAACCGTAAAGCCGTTCAGAACAGATTTCCAATTAAAAATAAAACCCAATCGGCAATTTTTTAATTTTAAATATGTGAGAAGTTAGGTTTTGTGAATTGGTAATATCTTCTCTACTGTTTTATTTTCAATAATAATACTATCTTCTACAATCATATCAAGCCGATAACCTGATTCTGTAAGTATTTCTTCATATTTCATGGGTAGTAATACTTCACAATCTACTTTTAATCCTAATTTTTACAGTTCATTAAGTAAGACATTTCTGGTAAGCAGATTCCAATAACCCGGGACCTAAATACCGATGAACTTTTATAGTATAACTTATAATTTTATGTCCAATGTCCTCAATATTATTGAGATCTAATTCCTCACCAATTTTTTCTTTGCGTTCTTAGCGTCTTTGCGGTTTTATTTTCCTGCTTCTTAAAAATGGAGTGTACTTTTTTCAAAGAATACGTCACCCCACCCCTGACATCTACCCACAAATATTAGATTTTATATGCGGCAACAGTAAATCCCAGCAACGCTGCATCTAATCTATCAAGTCCTCGCCATAGTGACTCC
>JAXHTB010000151.1:0-8573 GCA_034190185.1 Spirochaetota bacterium
AGTTTTTATCAACTTACATTTCTGGATTAAATAAACTTTTTAAAAGATATATTATTTTTGATATCATAAAATTAGGTTAAAACAGTTATGAGAACAATTAATCTATCTCAGATCAGCTTTATTAACAGACGGATCAATTCCTCAACTGAATTACCAGATCTTTTAAAGGAAATTCTTAATTTGGCACAGGAATTGGTTAAAGCTGAGGGATCATCTTTACTGCTTAAAGAACCTGATACCAATAATCTCATATTCTATATTGTAATGGGGAAAAATACTGATCTTATCAAAGGAGAGAAAGTCCCAATTGGCACAGGTATTGCCGGAACCGTGGCTAAAACAGGAAAACCTCTTATTGTAAATGATGTTCAAAAGGATGTTCGATTTTATAGCGAAATAGATTATAAATCAAATTATACTACCAAAAATATTTTATGTGTTCCCATGAATATTAAAGGAACACTTGTAGGTGTCCTTGAGGTTGTAAATTCATTTATGCCCCAAGGCTTTACAAGGTGGGATATGCAACTACTTACATATCTTGCTGATCAGGCAGCTATTGCTATTTCAAACAGAATGCTTTACGATAACCTCACTAGTAGAATTAAAGAGCTAAGCGCACTTTATGAAATATCACAATCTATATCATTTGCCACTTCAAGTGAAGATATATTTTGTAAGGTAATAAAGTCTCTTGCTAATTCATTTAGTATTGAGAAAGCATCTATAATTCTACATAATAAAGAAGAAGATATACTTTTTTTGATGGCATCATTAGGTCTTCCGGAATCAATTAAAATTATGTCGAGAATAGATTCAGAGAAAACCATTGCAGGTTCAGTATTTAATAATGGTGAGCCATTATTGGTGTCTGATATTGAAACAGAATTAACAATTCCATTTAATAATAAAGAAACATTATATTCTACTAAATCCTTTATCTCAGCGCCAATTCGTTCCAAAAATCAGATATATGGAGTTCTAAATATTGCTGATAAGCTTAATCGACAAAATTTTAACTCTAATGACCTTAAGTTTATATTAACAATAGGAAGCCAAATCGGCGAAATATATCAGAATATTCTTTACCAAAAAGAGATTGAGAAACAGAAAGTATTATCTAAAGAGATAGAGATTGCATCGACAATTCATAAAAAACTTCTTCCAAGAATACCTGAGAAATTTAAACATCATGAAATAGCAGCATTTCATAAACCAGCAGAGGAAGTTGGAGGAGATTTCTATGATTTTTTAAAATTTGATGAAAATAAATATGCAACGCTTGTTGCAGATATATCCGGAAAGGGTATCTCAGCAGCATTGTTTATGGGAGCTGCATTAAATATTATGCGCGCTGAAGCAAGGATAAATAATCAACCAGGCACAATCCTTAAAGGTTCAAATAAACATATTACTGAGGATTCAGAGAGTGGAATGTTCGTTTCACTTTTCTATATGCTCGTAGACTCACATAATAATATTTTTACATATGGAAATGCAGGACATAATGACCAATTATTTATAAAGAACAAAACAAAAGAAATTATCAAGTTAAATGCAAAGGGAACAGCTCTAGGGTTAAATATAAATTCAGAATATGAAGAAAAAATTATGCTCTATGAACCTGGAGACATTGTGATATTATTTACTGACGGTGTTCTTGAGTATTTAGGGGACGGCAATATTGATAAGGGAGAGGAAATACTTATTGATAATTCCTTAAAACATATTGACTACAGCCCTGGTGAATATATTAAGATTTGGGAAAATCATATAGATAAAAATTTTTATAAAGAAAACTACATGGATGATTTTACTATTCTTGTATTAAAATTCTAACCGAAATACTCCATTCCTCTAAAGTAAACAGTTGAATTTCTAAAAACAGTTTGAGCATACATCTAAGTATAAACAAGGAGTTTTATCAATTGAAAAAAACCAGAATTATCTTCCTGATCGTCGGGATTATAATATTATTGCTTCTATTTGCAAACTTCGGTGTTAAGCAATTTACTGATCATATTATGAAATTAGGATGGAAATTTGGAATTATACTTTTCATCTGCCTGTGCAACAATATAATCCTAACCTATGCTTGGAGGATTATTATCAATTTCCACCTCCCAAAATCTTACTTCTTTAAATTGATTCTTGCCAGAATTGCCGGTGATTCAAGTTCTTCTATAAATTCAATGGGAGCAGTTGCCGGTGAAGCTATTAAAGCAATATATGTACAGGATCAAATTCCATTGAATGTTGCCCTTGCTTCTGTAGTTCTAGACAGGACAATCCATACTATTGCAAATATTATTCTAGCGCTTACAGCAATATCAGTCAGTTTCTTTATCCTTGAACTGCCATTACTGATCTCTTTTAGCGCCTTTGCGCTATTTATATTTCTCCTTTTAATTATTTTTGTGGTTATTAAAAAACAAAGAGAAGGTTTAATTGAATATGTAATAAGTAAAATGCCTCGCAAGATAATCGATAAAATAATGAATGAAAATAGATGGGAAAAGGTAAGGGAATTTGATAAAGAAATTGCTAATATCTTCTCAAGTAAAAATAATATTAAAAAATTCTATATCTCACTGATCATTCATTATATTTCAACAATCATTACTCAGTCATTAGAGATATATTTAATAATTAACTTTATAGGAGTAAATATATCATTAATAGATTCAATGCTTGTTTATGCATTTGGTTTGATGTTAACAGGTATTATTGTATTTATTCCTGCAAATCTTGGAATAAGTGAGGGATCATATTCGTTAATTTTGGGAATGCTTGGTTATGACCCAGCCCTTGGATTGACAACTGGAATTATTAGGAGGTTAAGGACATTTGTTTGGGCTGGAATTGGTATTATAATACTCTTCTATGCAGGGTTATTTACAAAAGGAAAAAATAAAATTAAATAACCAAAAATTTGAGTAGCATTTTACAACAAATAAAATTATATTTTTTTTAATTATATAATTTAGTATAAATATATCATTTAACATTTTTAGAGTACAAATACACTTTATATTAAATTACTGATAAATTCTTCCAATTCCCCATTGTTATATTCACAAGTCAGTTCCAATAATAGATTATTATTGTTCACAATATCTTTCAATATACCTCCCCTTTCTCTGGAGCTAAGATGATCATAATTTTGTAAAATCGACCTGGCTTCTCTTAAAGCTTCCAGTATTTCTTCAATATTCTCAGGAATATCTTTCTGGAATTCCCTTCTAAGCTTGGCTGCCATAGCCGGAGAAGCGCCGCAAGTAGAAACAGCAAGAATAAGATCGCCTCTTCTAATTGACGAAGGCACATAGAATGAGCAGTTTGGTGGATCATCAACTGAGTTAATAAAAATCCCCAGCTCTTCGGCCTCACGAAAAACTGCCTTGTTTACATCTTCCTTATCAGTGCTAGTATAGACCAGTCTAGCGCCCTCAAGATCGCCGTGCTGGTATTCTCTATTATACAGTTCAATCCTGTTGCTCTCTGTTCTTTTTAGTTCCTGAATCTCGTTTATAAAATGTGGTGATATTATCCTGACAATTGCTCCAGCCAGCAGTAGGTCTTTCACCTTTCGATAAGCAACCTCCCCCCCGCCTATTACGATGATCAATCTGTCTTCAATATTCAAAAGGATCGGATAAAGTTTCATCTATTTATAGAACTCCTCAGGAATATGGAAATCCTCACCGCTTTTTATCAATTCTCTCCTTTTTTCATCTGTTATGCCAATCTCGTCATCAGATAGATAACACTGTGGATCAGGAGCCCATGGATCCTGAAATGTTCTATAAGCTCTAACCCTCATAGCTCCAGTGCATAATTCTCTATATTTACATAATCTACATCTTCCTTTTATGTAGTTTGCCTTATCCTTTAGACCACGCATTAGTGGATCCGATCTGTCCATCCATATATCACCGAAATTCCTGTCTCTAACATTGCCAAATGAGTAGTCCTGCCAAAATTGATCAGGATGGACATTGCCAAAGAAATCGATATTTCCGATACCAACACCTGTTGAGTTGGCTCCACCCCCATTCCATTTTAGAAGATTATACACACTCTGTGCTTCATCAGAATCGTTATCCTTCAGTTTAAGATAGATGTAAACACCATCTGTATGATTATCAACGGTAAGAATGTTTATATCGAGTTTCCTTCTGAAGTAATCTTTTGTCTTGGACATAATAATATCCATTGCCTTTCGCGACTCATTATGTGTAAGATCATCCTTAAAGATATCTTCACCCCTTCCTGAATAAACGAGATGGTAGAAACAAGCCCTGTTTATGCCCTCATGCTCAATAAATTCAAAGATTTTGCTTAGGTCTTTGTAATTACGCTTAGTGAGTGTCAACCTGAGCCCAACACGCTGACCTACTGCACGGCAATTCTCAAAACCCTTCATAGCCTTGCTAAAAGCACCCTTTACTCCCCTGAAATGGTCGTTCACATCTTCCATACCGTCAAGACTTATACCGACATAGACAATGCCAGCATCCTTTAAAGCCTGTGCCTTATCTCTGTCGATCAATGTTCCATTTGTGGATAGAACAGGACGGATATCCCTATTGGAAGCCTTCTCAATAAGATTAAAAAGGTCTTTTCTGGTAAGGGGTTCACCACCTGAAAAAAGCAGTGAGGGTATCTTAAAAGATGCAAGATCATCTATCAGCTTAAAACCCTCATCTGTTGATAACTCATTACTATAAGCTATATTTGAGGAATCTGTGTAACAATGTATACATTTAAGATTGCATGTCCTGGTTGTACTCCATACTACAATAGGCTTTCTTTCACTGGCAAGATTTTCTACCTTATGAGGTTCATTCCCATGACAATCCGCTTGAGATTCCTTTCCATAACGGAGTCCATCACCTGTTGAACTGCCTCCGCAATAGAGTTTTCCAATATCTATCATTATAAATTCTCCAAAATTTATTTCTTCTTTTTATTTTTTAAAAAATATAGTAATATACTATTTCATCTGATTATAAAAAAGGACTTTAATTCATTATTTATTCAATCATCTTTTATTTATTATTAGTATTTCATATTTATCTAAAAATATGCTTAATAACTTGTGAAAACTATATAAACTTTTATTGCCAATAATATAAGCTATAAATTTAATGATTCCCATTCATTGAATTCTTTTGAAAAATACGCAACCCTCTTTTTTTTAAATTCCTGAATACTATCCAGTACAAGATAATCGTCAATTCCAGATTTCTGTTCCAGACCCTTTATTATGGTTATTAACTCTTCCCTGCTTTTTGCATGTATCATCGCAAAAAGAGGATACTCCCATCTTCCAGGATACACAGTTCTTAAATAAAGATGAGAAATATTTGGAACTGTTGCAAATATATCTTGAATAGCGCTATGACCAAAGTCTTTTATCTTCCATGCAGTCATTGCATTGTAGTTGTAACCAACATTATGATGCTTCAATATTGCAGAGTACCTTCTTATAATACCATCTTTCTTAAATATCTCAGCAATCTCTGGGATCCTTTCCTCTTTTATGTCAATATTTTTACTGTTAATAAGATATTTAAAGGGTCTTTTTACAAGAGGCAAATCTATCTGTAAGATATTTACAGCATTTCTCTCCTCTGGTGTAATTTCTCTTATATTATTGAAAGAGGTTATGGATTGATGCTCAAATACTTCTTCTGTTTCCCCTCTTTTATTATATTCCATCCTTTCGCTTGGATCAAGCATAAGTCTTATCTTGAACAACTTTTCATTCTTTAATATAAGATAATCTTTTGCTTTGCATTTCTCGGCCAGCGCTGCAACTGTTTTTTCTAATGAAGAATCTTTAATTACTGCTATAGTAAACCAAATGTTATACTTGTGCCTCCTTAGATAATTATGACTTACTCCTGGATGATCGTTTATTATTCCTGCTGATCTATCTACTAAATAATCTTCCACCTCAAAAGCTACAAGGGTCGATTCGTACCCAAGGGCTCCTGCATTGAATATTGCTGAAATATCTCTAATTATATTATCATCTTTTAAACGCTGTATTACAGCAATCAACTCATCTTCTTCAATACTGAGATCATTAGAAAGCTCACTGAATGGAGTCTCTGAAATATTTATATCTCTCTGAATTCTTTTTAATATCCTTGTTTCTAAATCTGTAAAAGTTCTCATAAGTCCTTTGTATAATCTGTGTTATCTCTTTTATATTTCATCATAAAAATAGCTTTAAAATTGTTAAATCTACTGAAGATTTGACAATAGCATAATTGATAGTATACGGTATTCCTTTAATTTCATCAAGACCTATAGTAAACATTTATCTAAAATGAAAAATATTTACCGCAAAGGCGCGCCCTGAGGGAAGCGAAGACGTACCCTTGCGGTGCAAAGCACGCAAAGAAAAATAATTTTTTTCTTTCTGCTGATATTGTGAAAATTTTAATTGAACAATTTACTGTCCCCTCAACAACATATATACAATAATTCACCTTTGTGCACCCCAAGGGCACGTCTTTGCTTCCTTAAAAGGTAATAGTTCAGCGTCTTTCAAAATTAAACGAAATACCTGCATGTAAAAATCGTTCTATAGAATATATTATCCATTTCTATCTGATTAAAGCTTATCTCGTTAAATCCTGAGGATTGAAGGAGTAGAGTAATTTCATTTTTTGTCAATGCTCCGCTCATACACCATGCCCATGCATCTGGTTCATTACGAAAATCCTCATTTAAATTTTCATAGCATGCAAGATCAGTCACGATAAGACTTCCATTAGGTTTAATAATCCTTCGAATCTCATCAATAAGTAATTGTTTATTCGGAAATAGATTAAAAACACCATTCATGATGACAAAATCAAAAATTGAGTGGCTAAAGGGAAGTCTAGAAGCATCAGCACAAACCCATTTGATCGATTTTTCAATGCCTTGGTACTTCGACATCATATCTTTAGATTTTTTAAGTGCATTATATACAATATCCAAATTAACAATTCTCACAGAAGACCCATAACTCAAGAATAAAGCAGCAGAATCGATACCAACACCGGATCCCAGGTTAAGTATCTGATCATTGGCTGAAGGTTTCATGTTGTCTAACGGATTGCCGCAGGGAAGAAAGGAGTGCCACAAATCCTCTGGAATACTGTTGATCAGATCTGGAGAATAGCCGAGATCAAAGGCTAATTCTTTGCCCTTAATAATATTCAGATCACAATGGATCTTCCTGTCAAATAGAAGATTATAGTATGTTCTGATATGTTTCTCAATTTCTTCATTATTCACTTTCGTTATCTGTATAGTTTTTAAAAATTTCCTTATCTCTAAGAATTGAAATAGCGCTGCTTCTTATTTCCTGTACATTATTTACTACACTTTTTGCAAGAAATGCAAAATACTTGGATGTCTCTTTAATTCCATCAATAGATTCAAGCAAGTAAGTCACTAATTTTTTCTGGTTGTTAATAGCGTCATATATAATACTTGCATCATCTTTTACTTTTTTTGATTCCTCACTTACGGCATAATTATTCTTAATCTGATCTTGCATCATTACAAAAGCTCTATGCATTAAATCTTTAATACTACCGATACCTTCTGATACAGATATGATGGAATCTACAGCATTGTCAATATTCTTAATGCCGGTTTTAATTTCAACATCATTCTTTTTAACAAGAGAATCAATCTCCTTTATGCTCATTGTTGTCTGATCTGCTAACTTTGATATCTCATCTGCGACGACTGCAAATCCACGACCATGTTCGCCAGCACGCGCAGACTCAATAGCCGCATTTAATGAAAGCAGATTTATTCTGTCAGATATATCATTTATCAACGATAATCCCTCAGTCATTTGAGAAGAGCTCTCAGAAATCTTTGACATGCTGTCACTCATCTTCTTCAGATAATCACTGCCTGATTTTGCATTAGTAAATATTTCATCTATCATATCAATATGAACATTTAAGTTGTTATTTATATTCTCAATTATCTTTGTAAAATCGAGTATCCGGACAATAAGTAGGCCCAAATTCATCTGCTGATCATCAGATCCATCTGAAATCTTATTCATCATTTCCGATAACTCATTCACTGATGAGAGGTCATTAGAAGCAGCAGAAGATTGCTCATCAGCCTTTTGTGAAAGGAAGTTTAATATCTCCGACATGCTGTTTATTGATTCAATTAAGGATGATAATGTATTTTTAACATCATTTATAGCATCAGTTGTATAACTAATAAAGGTTTCAATCTGAAAAGGTAAAAAATCGATATGCAAACTTTTATTTAATTCCTTAAGCTCAGATTCTTTCTCACTTCCATATAATATTGAATTGATTGTGTAAAGAATATTGACAAAGTTAATAATAGTTTCTCTTAAAAAATAACGATAATAAAAAATAAGCATAATCAGGATAATTAAAGAAACTACAGGCAGGGACAGAATGTAACTAATAAAAATAATCCTATTACTTCTTTTTTCAAAACTTTCAAAGGACTTAATTATTTTATTATTACTTTTACTTAAATCAAAAACTAATGCGTTCAACTGATCA
>JAXHTB010000152.1:0-8561 GCA_034190185.1 Spirochaetota bacterium
AAATGCGATAGTTGATGAGAAACATCAGATAGTAATGCATGCCGAGGCTTTCGGGAAAGGCGAAGACAGTTCCATTATGGAACCGATGCTTGAAGGTGCGAAAGAGAAACTGGAAGCTGCTTGTTGGGAGGAACCTTTAAAGAACAGGACAATCAGCGCTGACACCGGCTATTACAGCGTGAAGAACCTGGAGGCATGTATAGAATTAGAAAGAGTGGCATAAGGCACATAAGGAGCTCAAAAGACTACAAATGCGTATCGCAAAGGCGACAAAGGAAGGACGATACGGCAAAGCGAAAGCTTTACAAAGGACTATGCCCCATTCGTTCTACACTAAGGCAATGGCTGTGAAACGAGCGACCTCTAACAAAGGAAAAGACACTCCCGGTGTAGATGGTGTCCTATGGAAAGGAACCAAAGCAAAGATGCTGGGGATTTACCCCCTGCGTCAACACCGATACAAGGCAAAACCATTGCGGAGAATTTATATTCCCAAAAAATCTGGGAAATCCAGACCTCTTTCAATCCCAACAATGCGAGATAGAGCAATGCAAGCATTGTACAAGCTTGCACTAAATTCCGTGGTAGAAACTACTACGGATCGGAACTCTTATGGTTTTCGAGAGGGAAGAAGCGGTGTGGATGCTGTAGCAGCAACTTTCAATGCCCTTTAAAAATCAAATTCAGCAACGTGGGTCTTTGAAGCGGACATCACCGGTTGTTTCGATAACATTTAAAAAAATGGTTGATGAAGAATATTTCAATGGAAAAGCGAATTTTAAAACAATGGTTGAACTCTGGAAAGGAAATAAAAGGCAGTCATAGCGAAGCAACATTAAATAGATACAGAGAGTATCCTACCACATTAGCCATCCAGGATACAGCTTATTTTACACACAGCCATCACGAAAAGACAGTGGGATTGTGCGCTTTTATGGCCGGCTATAAAATATTTTGGATATAAATAAACTATGGGAATAGCTGAAGATCTTATAATTATAATATTAGTTGGACTAACTGCTGGTTTGATTGCTAATAAACTCCGAATACCTCCCATTATTGGCTATATTCTTGCAGGTATAGCAATCGGACCTTATACAGGGGGGCTTACAGTTTCAGATATTCCCCGTATTGAATTACTGGCAGAAATTGGTGTTGCTTTACTTTTATTTTCTATAGGTCTAGATTTTTCATTTCGGGAATTAAAATCCGTAAAAGCTATTGCGTTAATTGGAACTCCTATACAGATACTCTTATTAATAGCTTTTGGTTATGGTATCGGTTATTTTTTACAATTGCCTTTTAAAGACTCAATCGTTTTTGGGATGGTTATCTCTCTATCGAGCACTATGGTTGTTCTTAAAACCCTTATGAGCCGCGGCTTGATAGGAACATTGTCCAGTAAAGTTATGATTGGCATACTGATAGTTCAAGATC
Source organism: Spirochaetota bacterium (assembly GCA_034190185.1). Classification (GTDB taxonomy): domain Bacteria; phylum Spirochaetota; class UBA4802; order UBA4802; family JAFGDQ01; genus JAXHTB01. Next base: position 1,438 of record JAXHTB010000152.1, read on the forward strand.
TGGCCGCTATACCTTTGATTCTGATAATTCCACATTTGCAATCATTAGAAAACAATATAGTCCCCCTTCTTATTATACTTTTAAAAGCAACACTCATTTTAATAGCTAACATTTTTATAGGAATAAGAATCATTCCCAGATTCCTTAAAATTGTAGTGAAATTAAATTCAAGGGAATTATTTTTGATAACTATTACCGCAATCGGCCTTGGTGTGGGTTATCTCACACACTTGCTTGGGCTTTCACTAGCTTTTGGTGCATTTATAGCAGGTATGGTAATAAATGAATCTGATTACAGCCATCAGGCATTAAATGATATTATTCCATTGCGTGATATTTTTGGTCTTGTTTTCTTTTGCTCCATCGGCATGCTGGTAAACCCTGTTTTTATTTATAAAAACCTTTTTCTTGTCTTCACACTTGTTATATTAATTATTTTTAGTAAAATTATTATTTTTTCGACCCTGAGTATTGCTTTTAGATATTATAATATAATGCCTCTGGCACTGGGCTTTGGCCTTGCTCAAATAGGTGAATTTTCATTTGTCCTTGCGCGAACAGGATTAAAAAGTAATATTATTGATACTAACTTCTACACATTAATTCTTTCCGTTTCTATTATTACTATGATTATCTCCCCATTTTTATCTTTACTTACTTCTCCTTTGTATTCTTTAAAGAGAAAATTGTTTAAATATGAAGAATATCAAACAGTCAATTATCCGCATGATGGTTTGAATAATCATATTGTAATTGCCGGTGGTGGACGTGTTGGTCTTCAAATAGCTTCAATATTCGATAGACTTGAGTATCCCTTTCTAATCATAGAACAAGACTTTCAAAGATTTGAAAAATCAAAACAATCAGGGTTTTCTGTCATATATGGGGATGCCAGTCAGGAAACTGTTTTAAAGGTAGCAAATTTATACAAAGCAAGCTTAGTAATTATAACTATTCCTTTTATTTCTACTGCTAAAGAAATAATCAGCTATAGCATGAGAGTTAATCCACATATAAAAATAATAGCAAGAGCTGATGAACTCACCAGTGTGGAAGAATTTTTCAAAATGAAAATATTTGAAATTGTACAGCCGGAATTTGAAGCTAGTCTTGAAATTGTCAGACAATCTCTTATGGTTCTTGATGTCCCACTAACACAAATTTACAACTTTACTGATTCAATCAGACAACAAAATTATACAAAATTAAACATCGATAAAATAGACCGATCTATTCTTTCTGAAATAAAAAAAACACCTTTTATTCTTGAAATGAACTGGTTAGAAATTAAAAATACCAGTAAACTAATTGGTAAATCAATAAAGGAATTAGAAATACGTTCTATAACAGGCGTTTCCATTGTTGGTATTCTCAAAAAAGGTAAATTATTACCTAATCCTGATGTAAATTATATCTTTGAAGAAAGTGATTACATAGCAATTATTGGATTACCAGAAAATATATCACAATTTGAAAAAATAATGATGTAATTATTTTTTGAATATAGGAGGTTTTATATGAAACACATTTTTATTATTTCTTCATTATCTTTTATATTTTTTTATCCCTCTCTATAAGTTGCTTCTCAATCACAAAATATTTCTAAAAAGGAAACAGTATATGTACCTGCATATTCATCAACCTTTCATAGTGATTTAAAATGGGTATTCAACCTTTCTATTACTCTTAGCATCCATAATGTAGATTTAAAAAAAACAATTATTGTTTCATCAATTGATTATTATAATTCATCTGGTAAATTGATTCATAAATACATAGAAAAAAATTTGGAGTTAAAGCCATTAGAAACATATAATCTCGGCATTAAAGAAACTGATACCCGTGAAGGTTTAGGTGCTAACTTTATTGTAAAATTGTACTCTTATTCAAAAGCAAACAATCATGTTATAGAAACTATTATGATTGGCACCAAAGGACAACAAGGGATTTCATTTACAACAAGGGGGGCAACTATCAGTGAATAACGACTCGCATATCCGTGTACTTGTCGACTTGTTGCTGTCATACTGCACATCACTGCAACTATCGAGACTGTAGAAAATGTTTAGTATACAAATAAATATTTATTCTCATAATGAACCTAATAGCAAGCATTCTGGAGGATAAATATATGGCAAGATACAAACATGTTGATTATGAACAGGGTCTGATGATCCCCATTGACTTTAGCAAGTAAATAATCCCTGGGACTTTTGAATTTACCCTTAATTACCTCATTGACAATCATGAAAATACTTCAATTTTTGATAATAAAAACAATAACGATGAAACAGTAGCACCTGCTTATGATCCGGGTATAATGCTTAAGATCATTCTCTTTGCCTATTCAAGAGGAATAACCTCATCGAGACGTAAGCTCTTGCCTGCCGGGAGAATATTATATTCAAAGCCTTAAGCGCAAAAATGCACGGTTCACATGAGATAATTCAGGGGTACTACGGACTTGCTCTTACTGACTCAACAGCGATTTAAGCAAGGGCTCCACCACATTTTTCTTCCGCTTCGCTCCAGGAAAAAACATCTTAAACCCGCAAACCGTGACCCTAATCGTATTCACTATCTTACGCTAATAACAGACTGCTAATTGGGTACAACCACAATGTCAGATATTATCTTAATTATTACAGCATATCTTTCGGTTTGATAAAAAAAGGTAGGATATTTCTTTGGGGTTTGGTTTTTAATAATTTTTTTTGCTTTTCCTTATTTTTTTTATCTCTTTTCTGTCACCTTTTAACTCTTTTCTTAAAGACTTTCTGTATTTGAGCATTTCTTTTTGAGTTTCTTTTCGTTCCTTTTTGTTTATCTTATTATTCTTTTTATTTGATGAGTTATTTGATGGTGAGGGTTTTTGCTCAACTTTTTTTGGTTCATTTTTTAATTTTTTTACTTTATTTTTTTTATCCTCTCCTTGTTCAATTTTTCTATTTTGATTATTAATAGTACTCCTTGTTCTGATCTTAGAATCGATAAAATATTCTTTTCCTTCGGATGCAGTAATTTCATAATTTGATGAGCGGGATTTTACTTTTAATTTTCCTTCTCTCAGTACAAGCTGCGTCCCTTTCTCATGTATCTTTAAAATAAATTCAGTTCCAATAGAATTTATTACAGCATGTGAAGTAATAAAAGTATATTCTAGACCTATATCATGCTTAAATCTGGCATTTATTGAACCATGTTCAAGATCGAATGTGAGTTTATATCTTTTCAGGTTTTTATCAAAAAGAGCCTGTTTTACTTTAATAGATGTTTTGTCATATAACTTAATCCTTAGAATATCCTTATAAAATATTTCAGAGCTGGAGTTGTTATCTACTTTGATTATTGAATCCTGATTAACTGAATTTATAATTTTGTAAGAGTTGTTTATTTTAGTATTGCCATTGATATTGTTAAATGATAAAGAAATCGGTTTGTAATTGTTATCCAGCCTGTTAGTTGAATAGAAGAATGCTGAAATAACTAATATAATTAAAGCTGTGGCATATGCGAATGATCTTTTGTATCTATTTATAGGAAAGGGTAATAATGAATGATGGGGTTTATACCCATGCTCAATTTTATTGTATGACCTTTTAATTTTTGTTTCAAGCTGGCTGGATGGATTAATCTTAGTATTGTCTGATGGTTGGAGCAATAATTCTACAGATTCATATATCTTAGAGCATTGGCGGCATTCCCTGATATGAGAAAGCACATACTTCTCCCTTTTACTCTTTACTGAAGTTTTAAGGAGCGCTGCGCTTATAATATCAGTTTTTTTGGGATGCTTCTTCATAATATAGTATTTACCTCTGTTTATATGACAATTAAAAGCTGAAAAGATGTCATAAATATCAAAATAAAAGTGATAAATCCTGATTTAATAAGTTCCTGTGAAAGATAATCTATTGTTTTTTTCAATCTCCTTCTGATCGTTCTTTCTGATTTGCCTGTGTTTTCAGATATCTCCTGAATGCTCATATCGAGTTCTTTTCTCATGATAAATATTGAGCGTGAAACATCCTCTACATTTAAAAGTAATTCAGTTATTTTTAGCTGGAGCTCATCAAATTCAATATCTTTAATGATTTTATTTTTGTCCGGGAGGTCCCCTGAAGATTCGATTGATGAAAATTCTATATTTTTTTTTCTTCTGATAAAATTAACTGATAGATTATGAGCAGTCTTATACAAAAAGGCTCTAAGATTTTTTTCTTTAATCTCATGTCTCTGAGAATATTTAATTAAATTCACAAAACAGTCATGCAGAATATCTTCAGATGTTTCTTTAGATCCTATTAGTCTGAAAATGTAGACCAGTAGCTCCTTGCTGTAATCGTTATAAATCTTGTCTATTAGATTTTTCTGCAGCATCGATTTTTTTGTCAAATTTCCTGTTTCCAATTGTAATATATATTGAGCCAGATCATTGTTTATAATTTAAGAAAAAAATTGGAGAAGGTCAATGAGAAAAATATTTTTTGTTTCAGCTATAATTATATGCATGTCTTTCGCTTTACTTGCTAATGATCCTAATAGTAATGAAAAAGAAAAGAATAATTACAGACACCGCTATAGAGTAGAACAGAAGAAGATGTCTGAAAACAAAGAGTGCATAAAAGAGATGAGAAAAACAAGAAAAAAGTTAAAAAGTAGTTTTAGAAATGAGAGAAGAACTGCAAGAAAGGAGTTGAAGGCAGGGAAATAATTGGTTATATTATCAGTATCTCCTGATATATTTTAAGATTCACTTAGAATAATTTGTATTAAAGCATTGTAATCTTAATGAATTAGAAGTATCTGTTTTATTAAGATTACTAAGAATTAAATTTTGGCAGAACTTAATTCAAAATTACTATTATCAGGGGATTCTGGAGATAATGCATGTGTATAAATAGATGCTTGATCTGCATTTTTATTTTAATAACATCCTTTCAAGTTACTATATCGTCTATTTTTGCAACAGAAAAAAACCGATGGGAATTTGTTGCAGGAACCAAGAGCTTTTACTCATCTGGGATGGCCAAGTCAAATTTGTATTATAAGCCCTTTGGGAAAGTGGAATATTGTGTATCAATATTCACCTTATCAACAGTGATTGCCAGATATATCAATTATCAGATTACAGACGCAATGGGTGAATATGAAAATATCAATTTCAATGAACTTGATTTGGCATTTGAAACAAACCTGAGTGATTGGTTATATTTTAGTCTGGAATATAAATATTCTTCTGGGGATTTTGAATATAATAAAAATAGCTATCTTGCTGAAATTACTTTTGATTATAGAATGATCTCCTTTACAGGAGAAATAAATAGGATAGACACAGATTATAGTATAGATGCATCAGATATTAAAATAGACAGTTATGCATATTCTTTTATACTTGATTATTATATTTCAGATTCTACAAGTTTTGATTTCGGATATTCATTCACTAATGATTATTATAGCAGTATAGATTCTGATTATAATAAATCACTTTTCAGATTAGGTGTAATAAATAGCTTTGAGAGTGGTCTAAATCTTATCAGTGGTCTTTCTGGAGGGTGGGATTCTGATGATTATGCAATTATTGGGTTTGATATAGGATTTATCTATAAAATTCGAAAATATCTAAAAGTTTTGTCTCTCTATTCCCTACAATACTATAGAGCTCCGGCAGTAACAACAACTACTTTAGATGATTCAAGGAATAATTCGGGTCAAATGGGAAATCATAGTAATAATTCATCCTTGTCTACTTTTAAAGGAAGTAATCCGTATCTCAATCCTTCAAAAAAAGGAGAGTCGTATTATTCACATATTATTAGTCTTGGGATTAATTTAATATTTTGATATTATTAATAATTTAAAATAATAATATCAAAATCTTTTTAAAAAAATTTAGAAAGTATGACCGTTTTATTGTAATAAATTGTAATATAACTGATCTGTCATAGACAGAAAATATTTTAAATAGGAGGAATGAGTATGAAAAAATTCTCATTATTTGTTTCCTGTATTGGTCTAATATTATTTATGATGATTTCTGGCTGTTTTAGTGATTCAGACAGTGATCTGGCAACTTTAAATGTTAGGCTTGTTGATGCTCCGCTTCTTTTGGATAATGGAGAAACTGCGGAAGAGGTAAATGTAGTTATCAAACGGGTTGATCTTGTTAAAAAGGGCAGCGGAGAAGAGAATGCAGATGAGATCAAATCAGGCGACGGTATCATTACAGTACTTGAGACTGAAACAACGCTTAATCTTTTAGATTATGTTGATGGCGCTTCTGCCCTCTTAGGCAGTGTTGAGCTGGAAGCTGGAGATTATCTTCAATTAAGGCTTGTTGTAGATATTGAAAAATCGACTATAAAATTTGAAGGAGATGAGACCCAGTATCCCCTTCAGATACCAAGCGGAGGCACATCTGGAATTAAGATCAAGGGCAATGCTCACAATCCGTTATTTACTATAGAAGAAGGTGAAGAAGCAGATCTAGTATTTGATTTTGATGCTCAGATGTCGATACAAACGGCAGAAGATAAAAATGATTATATGCTTAAGCCTGTAATCAAAGAAGTAAAATTCAGGAATCAGGTTATAAACGGATTTGAAAGCGAGGATGTTGAGGGTGATAGTTTAGAAAAATCGACCTTAAATGTGTATTTAGTAGATGCCCCTATAATACTGAAAAATGGCGAAACAGTTGAGGAAGTAAATGTTGTAATAAAAAGAGTTGATCTTATAAAGAAATGTGAGACGGAATGTGAAGATTGTGATTGTGATTGTGACAACTCTGAGTGTCAGTGCAATTGCTGTGATCAAATCCCTTCTGACTGTGTCTTCACAGTTCTTGAGACTGAAACAATGCTTAATCTTTTAGATTATGTTGATGGCGCTTCTGCCCTCCTAGGCAGTGTTGAGCTGGAAGCTGGAGAATATCTTCAATTAAGGCTTATTGTAGATATTGAAAAATCAACTATAAAATTTGAAGGAGATGAGACCCTGATGCTGCTGGTGCTGCTGGTGCTGCCGTTGTACGTGCCGGTGCTGGTGTTCGCCACTGCGGCCGTCGACGCTGCGCAGCTGGGGATGCCGGTGCGCGGGCATTTGGCATTGCTCGGGGCATT
>JAXHTB010000153.1:0-8510 GCA_034190185.1 Spirochaetota bacterium
AGTAAATATTATAAATGAATTTGCTGAGCTTGCCTTTAACTCTATTAACCCTGTAAGGTTGGGAGAGAGATGCACTGTATTTATGGAAAAAGAGATAAATCCAATATTGCAAAGAGGGGCAACTAGAGCCGATGTATGTGCTGGTCTTGCATACTCCATTGCAACAAACTACATTAACAGGGTGGCAAGAGGTAGAAACATAGGGGACTCTATCTTTTTCCAGGGCGGCACAGCCTACAACGACTCTGTTGCAGCAGCATTCTCAACATTGCTCCAAAAAGAGATCATAGTTCCGCCTCACAATGGAGTTGTCGGGGCAATTGGAGCTGCTTTGCTCGCTAAAAAGAAGATAGAGATCCAGAACATTCACACTAAATTCAGAGGTTTCGATATAGGAAAGGTGGAATACAGCCTTAAGGAGTTCACCTGTAAAGGATGCTCAAATTTCTGCGATATCCAACAGTTTACAGTAGAAGGAGAGGTTACGTACTGGGGAGATAAATGCTCAGATAAATACCGTAAGCATGTAAAAAGTGAAAAGGATGCAGTAATACCAGATATTATCAGATTGAGAGAAAAAATGCTGACAAGGGATTACGAGCCTAATATGAATAAAGGAATTAAAATAGGTGTTCCCAGAGCAATGTATTATTACGACAGATTTCCATTCTGGTCAACACTTTTCCGTGAATTGGGATTTAACGTAATCCTTTCTGATCCAACGAACAAAAGTATAATTTCCGATGGTGTAAATTACACTGTTGCAGAACCGTGCTTTCCAATTAAAATAGCTCATGGACATGTAGCAGATCTTATCAATAATGGTGTTGACTACATCTTTCTTCCAAATGTTATAAACAGTGAGACTGAATTCCCAGATGTAAATTCTCATCTCTGTCCCTGGGGGCAGACTATGACATATGTCATTGGCCGATCTTCTATAATTACTGAAAGTGATAAAGAGATACTTCAACCTCGAATTCATTTTCGTGATGGGAAAGATAAGGTTACAAAAGAGATTTACGAAATGACAAAGAGATTTAAGATATCACGACAAAAAACATGTAGAGCAGTAGAAAAAGCATACAAAGCGCAAACAACATTTAATGAAGAGATGCTATCACTTGGCCAGGAGGCGTTAAATAAATTAGAAGAAACCGGGGAACCAGCAATAGTTCTTGTAGGACGCCCATACAATATAAATGACAGCGGTATAAATCTGGATGTTTCCAAAAAAATGCGGGATTATTATGGCGTTAACATCATTCCGATAGATGCCCTGCCTCTTGAGGGAATAAATATTGAGGAAATCAATGATAGTATGTATTGGAACTATGGAAAAAAAATATTGCAGGCAGCAAAATTCTTGCGTAGTTATCCCAATATTCATATAATATATATAACTAATTTCAAATGCGGTCCAGATTCCTATATTAAGCATTTTATTGGGAATGCATCAGAAAAACCGTTTCTATCGCTTCAGTTTGATGAACATGCAAACGATGCAGGCATTATGACACGCATTGAAGCATATCTCGACAGCAAGGGATTTATTAGATAATGAATACAAAATCAACAGGATAGGTGAGCTTTGATGAAAGGAGAAAAAAAAATTGATAATCTTCTACTTGAAAAGAGATTTGCTGAAGAAAGAGAGGAAATTAGAAAGCGCACTCTCTACATCCCTAAGATGAACTATGCTGGCGCAATGGCGCTTGCAGCAGTGCTCAGGTCAGTCGATATAAATGCGCAAGTATCTCCTGATGATAACAGAGAGGCATTTGAACTTGCCGGGAAATATCTTTCCGGAGATGAATGTCTTCCAGAAAGGGTTACACTGGGCGGTTTATTAAAAGTACTTATGATAGATAAAGTCCCACAAGAAAAGGTCGCATTTTTTATGCCCACAGCAGGAGGACCATGCAGATTCGGACAGTACAGAAGTCTGATAAAAGAGGTGCTTAAAAATCTGGGATTTGATGATGTTCTCATTCTTTCCCCTTCAAGCAATGATGGATACAGAGGAATAGCCGAGGCTGCAACTGAGGTAATTCGAACATCATGGTGGGCTATAGTGTCATCTGATGTAATTTTTAAGATGCTGCTTAAAACCAGACCTTACGAAATAAATAAAGGCGATGCTGATAATGTATTCACAAGGGCAACAGACACTATTTGCAAAATCCTTGAACAAAAAACAGGGATTAAAAATAAGATGGATCAAATGGTTGACGCTCACATAATGATAAGGGATGAATTCAGGGATATTCCTGTAAATTATACAAAGGAAAAACCCTTAATCGGTATAGTAGGGGAAATATTCTGCAGAATGAATCCTTTTTCCAATGAAGACCTTGTTAAAAAGGTAGAGGAACTGGGAGGTGAATGCTGGATATCAGATATTTCTGAGTGGATATGGTATACAAATAGGGAGACAATTAAACGTGTTATCGATGCTGGGAAGCGTTTCTCTAAAGATATGTTAATTGAAAAAATAAAAAGCAGAATACAGCACCGAGATGAACATATTCTTATGAAACCCTTCATTGAAGATATAAAGGGATATGAAGAACCTAAGAATATCCATATTATATTGGATGCTGCATTCCCTTATCTTCCTGTTGACGGAGCCCTTGGAGAGATGGTGCTAAGTGCTGGCAAATCAATTTATCTCTACGAAAATGGAGTAGACGGAATAATTGATATAAGCCCTTTTACATGTATGAACGGAATAGTAACTGAGGCTATCTATCCGGAATTAAGCAGAGATCATGACAATATTCCTATTAAGAATTTCTACTTTGACGGAACTGTTACTGATCTTGAGAGAGATCTGGATATCTTTATGGAACTTGCACGCAATTATAAACTCAATAAAAAGAAAAAACGTGTATATCCCAGATACTTTAATGATTATCAAGAAAAGTTGGGAGCATAAGGTATATTATAAAAATATGTATAAAAATTATTTGATTTTGCGCTTAATTTTTATATTCATTAATTATTGTTCACTAGTAATTGACTAGTATCATCAATTAGTAAGAATCTACTTTCTAATTGAGCACAGGATTTTCCATATCAGACATGTGACTTTATAAACTAAAATATATGCTAAGACATGAAACCATCAGGACTAAAAATTAGGAGCAGGGACATCAATACCCTGGTAGATATAATAACTTCACACAACCCTGATGCAAAGATTGAAGTTATAAAAAAGGCATATGATTATGCGTATGAAGCCCACAAGGATCAATATAGGCTTTCAGGAGAACCTTATATAATTCACCCCCTTGAAGTTGCAATCATCCTTGCAAATATCGGACTTGACACAACAACTATAACCGCTGCTCTTCTTCATGATGTTGTGGAAGATACAGGGATAACTCTCAATACTATTAGTGAAAATTTTGATACAGATACTTCTCTTTTAGTTGATGGTGTTACTAACATTTCTTCAATAAAAAAACGCACAAAGTCAAATGAACAGGCATTGACTTTAAGGAAAATGCTCTCAACGACAATTAAAGATGCGAGGGTCATAATTATAAAACTTGCAGATAAACTGCATAATATGAGAACTATAATGTTTCAGCCGGAAGATAAACAGAGACAGATTTCAAAGGAGGTTCTTGATATATACGCTCCAATGGCAGGAAGACTTGGGATGTCAAAGATCAGGGCTGAACTTGAAGATATTGCTTTTCAAGTGCTTCATGAAGATGAATATATGCTTATTTCGGAAAACCTTGCGCAAAAGAATCAGGAGATAGAAGATTATATTGAAAAAGTTAAGGGTATTCTGCTAACAAAAATTGATGAATATAAGATAAAAGCTGAAATAACAGGAAGAGCAAAACATTATTATTCTATCTATAGAAAAATGAAATCGCAGGATTTAACATTAGGAGAAATATTTGACATAAGAGCAATCAGGATAATAACAGATGATGTTAAGAGCTGTTACGGTATTCTTGGCATAACTCATACTATCTGGATGCCGATTGTATCCAGATTCAAGGATTATATTGCTGTACCGAAATCAAACATGTATCAATCCCTTCATACTACAGTAATAGGACCTGATGGCCAACCTCTGGAAATACAGATACGCACAAGGGATATGCACAGAACATCCGAAATAGGAATAGCAGCCCATTGGCTTTATAAGGAAGATCCAGCTACACTTCAAAAACATTTTAAAAATCTAACGCTGCTAAAAAATATAAATAAATGGTCCCCGGAGATGAAGGACACAAGAGAATTCATGAAGGAATTAAAAATGGATCTCTATCATGATGAAATATTTGTGTTCACACCTAAAGGGAAAATCATTAAACTTGCTAAGGGTTCAACGCCTATAGACTTTGCATATGAAATTCATACAGAGGTTGGAAATCATTGCATTGGTTCAAAGGTAAACAATAAAATTGCAGCGCTAAAAACTGAGCTTAAAAGCGGTGACATTGTTGAGATATTGACAAGTAAAAAGGGGCATCCATCAGAGTCCTGGCTTAAATATGTCAAATCTTCTGATGCGAGATACAAAATCAGAAGCTGGATTAGAAAGAATAAAGAAAAAGCCTCTGACATTCAGCCAGATAAATATCCTATTAAAGAAAATAAGACGGCTGAGGTGTCAATACCGCAAGATGAGCTGGTAAAAATTAAGAGTATACGGAGCCAGAAACATCTTGGAATAAGCATCGACGGAGCATCGAATGTTTTAATTAAGCTGTCTCAATGCTGTCAGCCAATACCAGGTGATGAAGTAGTTGGATATATAACACGAGGAAGAGGAATAACTATACATAATAAAAACTGCGCTTCTTTAAAACGTCTACAAAATGAACCGGAAAGATTTATAAATGTTGTTTGGGAAAGCTCAACAAACACATATCCAATAAAAATAGCTGTTTATGCAACAGACCGTCCGAATCTGCTAAAAGATATTGCATACGTCATATCTCTTAGCAAAACAAATATTATCAAGGCAGAAGCCCAATCTAACAAAGATGACACCGCAATATTTAAATTTATTCTAGAGGTTAGAAGTGTTGCACATATGGAAGAAATAATTACCAAGATAATGCAGATAAAACATGTTACTCATGCTTTTAAACTGAATGAAAAGGTTATTTTAAAATGATATCTAATTTTTAAGGAAACATCATAGTGGTGATCAGTATGTTAATTTAAATTCTATTTATTCAATCCTACCATAAAAAAACCGGTTTTTATGATATAGAAACTTCAATAGGTATTGAAGAGTACTATTTGTAAACCATCTATAATGCTTGATATTATTAAACCTTCGACAATTGAAGGTAATAATCTTATTGACAATTTCTATATCCATATCGTAATGATCTTAAAAGAGGATAAATTATAGTAAGCTCAAACTGTTTTCAGAGATTAAATAGTGTGTTTTTAGCCACAGATTAACACAGATACAACACTGATTTTCCCTATAGAATTATGGTATTATTTTAATGCAGTCGAGCCGCACGAACAGTCCGTGACAATCCGTGTATATCTGTGGCTAAAAATTTTAACAATCGAGTTTATATTGCACTGGTTGATTTTCTTCCATGGATTACTTCTGAAATCAGTTTGAACTTACTATAATTTAATATCCCTAATAAACTTATTTGTGTTTAGTACAATTTAGCGAACATGTGATTTTTTTATAAACAGATATACAGTACTTATTCAAACTATGTATGAAAAACTATATATTTATGAAATTGAAGGAGAAGTAAGACCAGGATTCGAAAGCGAGAAGCCAGAATACATAGGATGCTGGATTGAAGCTGGATACTCATACCTATTCTTTTCAGGTCCATCTGAAATAGAAATAGACCGGATTCTATCCAAGCATCATTGCTATAGATTCACAAGCAAGATAGTAATGGACTATGATCAGTGGGAACCTGCTTGTGCTATGAAACCATTTTATATAGCTCCCTTTTCATTTGTTCCTGCATGGGCGGGTATCGGCAAAAATAATAATAAATTTGAGATCAGACTTGACTCTGGAGTTGTGTTTGGAGCTGGTACACACAATACAACTCATATGTGCATACAATTTATAGTAGATATTATGAAAGAAAAAAAAATTGAAAGGGTTATCGATCTAGGTACAGGTACTGGAATACTCGCTATAACTGCTGCAAAATTGGAAGCATCAAAGGTTATAGCTATTGACAACAACAGATTAGCAGTTCAAACAGCGGAAAAAAATATAAAAATTAATATGCTTCAGGACGTTATTGAGTGTAAAACAACTGATGCTTCCAATTTCTTTGAAGTTAAAGCTGATCTAATTGTAGCGAACCTTGTCATTGGCGTTTTGCAAGATCTATTTCTTCCTGATTATAACTATAATAGTAATTGGTATATCATTTCTGGACTAAAAAATTCGGAAATACTAACATTTAAAAAACAGATTGAATGTCTTCCACTAAATACAATTCGTAATGAAACAAGAGGTGGCTGGAGTACACTTCTTCTTGAAAGAATACACTGAAAAATAAATATTATTGATAATTTGACTTACAATTGTTAAGATATTCAATAGAAGACTCACTAATTGTAAAAATTATATCTTAAAAAGTTATATTATAATATAATTTTTTTCCATAATAAATAATTTTAATTCTTTGCTATTTATTTTTTTAATTTATGGGATGTATTGACAAAATTATAATTAACCTATTATAATATAGTATATTATTTTAAATTTTAAATATTAGATCGTATCGGAATTTCAATTGATTTATCAATCCTCATTTATTGCTAAATATCAAGTTTATTGTTTATTAACGAAGGATCATATGAGCAAGTAGGGGCGAAGGCCCCTAGGCCCCTACATCGACTAAAGATATAAAAATTATGAAGAATTTGCTAAGAGGGGCAAGTAATTATTTGGTTACGAATAGTAGATACTATGTTAACGCAAGAAAAAAAGTTGAATGAAATAGTTCGTTTAAGTTCTGAGCTTAATGATGTTCAGGATCTGGATATATTACTTGAAAAAATTCTATATGAAGCCAGACATTGTGTTAATGCTGATGCAGGAACAATTTATATTAAGAATGGCGATCATCTTGTTTTTAGTCATGCCCAAAATGATACAAAACAGAAAAAATTAACCGTTGGGCAGAAACTGATATACTCTACATTTAAAATTAAGATTAATAAAAAATCAATTGCCGGATATGTTGCAGTAACAGGCGATGTTTTAAACATCCCGGATGTTTATGATATATCAAAGAATGCGCCCTATAATTTTGATTCCTCCTTTGATATTATATCAAGTTATAAAACTACTTCTATGTTGACAGTGCCTTTAAAAACAAATACAGGTGAAATTTTGGGAGTTCTTCAGATAATAAATGCAATTAGTGAAGACAACCAGTTTAAACCTTTTGACTCTGAAGATGAGCTATTTGTTCTTCATTTTGCCTCAATAGCCAGCATAGTACTTCAGAGAGCCCAGATGACTAGAGCTCTTATTCTAAGAATGATAAGCATGGCTGAGCTTAGAGATCCTAAAGAAACCAGTTCACATGTAAATAGGGTTGCATCCTATGCTGTTGAGATTTACGAAAAATGGGCATTGCAAAATCATATTGTCAGATCTAAGATCGACAAGAATAGGGATGTTCTCAGAATGGCGGCCATGCTTCACGATGTTGGTAAGATTGCAATTTCAGATTTAATACTTAAAAAACCTACAAAATTTACTAATGAAGAATACGAGATAATGAAAAGTCACACATTTTTAGGAGCAAGACTTTTTAAACAAGGTGAATCTGAATTTGATGAGGTTTCATCCCTGGTAGCATTAACACATCATGAAAACTGGGATGGAACTGGTTATCCTGGCTTAATAGATATTACAACAGGTAAGCCAATTGAAAAGGATTCTAAGGGGAATGCGGCGCCAAGAAAAGGTAAAGATATTCCAATTTTCGGAAGAATAATATCTATTGCTGATGTATTTGATGCTCTTTCTTCAAAAAGGGTATATAAAGAAGCAATGAATGAAAAATCTGTACTTGATGAAATAAGAAAATTATCAGGGAAAAAATTCGATCCGGAACTGGTTGAGATTTTCTTTGATTCAACCATGAAAATCATTGATGTTTATGTTTATGCCCACCCGAGGCACTACCGGTCCGACAATAGAGTGTTTATAACGTGTGATGATGACGTGTTGCCGCTGATCGGCTGGCACATAAACGCTTACCCCTTGTATCGTGATGCAAACTGCTGTGTTTTAAGGGTCCGTCTAGATGACAACACATTTCAACGCAGATTGGCCGGTCTTATAGACAATGATCAACAGCCGGTTGCAGAGACAATCAGTGTTTTGCACCTTGATAATACGGTATTTCTGTCTTTGGCTGATTTGCTGGCTGCATATCCTGAACTTAATACCACTGTTCAATGGACAGATGAAAACGGAATATTACATGAGAGGCCCCTTGTGCAGGCCGGGGAAA
>JAXHTB010000154.1:0-8499 GCA_034190185.1 Spirochaetota bacterium
AACCATATAAGGTTATGATCACTTTCAAAAATAATAATGAGTTTATACATTCGCATCTTTTGTATACATATCAATAAGCATCCGAATAAAATATCAAAAACAACAAGGATATTTCAATAGAAACAACCGCACCCTCCAAACAATTATTCTTAAATTTCAACTACCACAGCCTATGGCAGAAGTAGTTGATAGTAAAAGTTATAAACTTCTATTTCTGAATCGCCGAAACTGTTCCCATTAATTTAGGCTCTCTAAATTTTGTAATAGGGATAAATCTCTTGGCTTTAATATCGGTTTTACAAAGAATATTACCCCTACCTCCTTTATGATCTGTTTTACTGTAGCTAATAGGACTTGCTATGCCTCCTGTCTTCCAGTTTTTAAAGGTTTCATAAGCAGAAACTAAACTATCCGGGTTTAGCCTTTTCCCTGCTCTTTTTAATCCCTCTGCACAAATCATTGAAGTTAACCACCCCTGTGTAAAATTCCTTATCTTCGGCTTTGCATTAGGTTGATATTTTCCTACAATCTTCTTCAACTGATTCATACCTGGATTGTCATCATACCAGTAGGTAAACGGGCTTACTGCAAGTAATCCTTCAGATGCTTTACCTGAAATACTTATTGTATCCTCACTGCTAACATAAAATGTCCCGAACACCTGCTTTTTAAGTCCATATTTATGAGCAGTTTTCAGAAAGGCAATAATTGCAGAAGCAGCGTTATGAAGAATTATATAATCAGGATTTAACCTCTTTAAGCTTAATACCTGTGATGATGCCTCAAAAGCGCTTAAAGCAAGCACGGTTTTGCTTGATAGTTTTAAATTATAATTTGTAAGGTATTTTTCTGTTGCCACAACTCCTGACTTCCCAAACTCAACATCTGGATAGACAATAACAATTTTAGGTTTCTTCTTTTTTTTATTTTTCATAATATAATCGATAATTACTTTTATACCATCGTCATAACTTGCTGTAGGTGTAAATATATATCGTTTTACAGGATTAGTCATTGTCTCTGCCAGACTTACGGTTATAACAGGCACCTTCTCTTTTTTATACTGATTTAGAAGAACCGTAGTTTGACCTGTTCCAGCGGAAAATAGTATTGAGAGGACTCTATCTTTAAAAACTAGTTTCTTAAACGAGGAGACCGCTCCTGGAATCGTGTAATGATCATCTTCAATGAGTATCTTTACATTTCTACCATTTATGCCACCCTGTTCGTTGATATGTCTAAAGTACATCTTTGTTGCTTCTGCTATTGGTATGCCAACAGAAGCGGCTGCACCAGTTTGGTCAATAATCGCTCCAATTTTTATAATGTTCTTAGAAACACCCCTGGCGCCCTCTGAATACCCCAGCCTTTCACCTAGGATAAAAATTAAGCATGAGGTAAAGAACACGATTAATACCTTAACCCTAAAATCCCTTAGAGACAATTTAAACACCATATCATTCCTCCATTTTGGTATTATTAAACTTCCCCGAATTTACATCTGGGTTTGTTGCCAAATTAGTTATTTGTTGGGATATGTTAACTATTCAGGAGTTAAATTAAAATGTTGGAGTCATCAATGTTGGAGATTATGTGGAACAATCATAGCCTATGGCGCTTTTTAGATAAAAGTTCACCCTGTAAGTTAATTGATCCCAAATCTAAATGATAACTATTGATAGAAAATAAAATACAATTTAAGAGGAATTCAATAAATTATATGTAATATTATTGTATAACAAAAAATGAACATAGTAAATAATAATTATTGTTTGGCTATCTCTTTTAAAGAGGGCTTTCTCCAATCAGATATAGGAACAAATTGCTTTAATTTTATATCTGCTTTATAGAATCTGCTATAATCGATAGCTTTATGGTCATTAGGACCATAAGAAACAATTCCACAAAGTCCCTTTGTATCAAGATTGTTTATTCTTTCCAATCCATTGATCAATGTCTTTGGACTTAGATTTCTCCCAGCATTCTCAAGTCCCTTATGTCCCAATATAGACCAAATCCAACCCTGTAGAAAAGTCCTGTTTCTCCACTTTGCTTCAGGATGATATTTATTTACAATTTTCTTGATATCAGTCATTGCTTCGTTTTTATCATTCCAAGAACAGAATCCATTTGTTCCGATCAACCCTGCGGCAGAAGCACCTGCGATCTTTATTGTATCATCAACGCATGCGTATTGAACTGCGATAAATATACTTTTTAGTTTAAATTTATACGCATCCCTTAAAAAGGCTGAGGTGCTGCCCACATACCCATGAATAATTACAAAATCAGGTTTAAATCTCTTAAGGTTTAATATATGAGAAGTGAAGTCTCCTGCGCCGATACTAATTATCTGTTCCTTATATTTCTTAATATTATAGAATTTAGCGGTTTTTCTGCATGTATCCCTGGATATATTGCCTGCTCCGCTATCTGGATAGGCAAGGGCAATAGCCGGGTCTTTTATTTTTAAATCTTTTAGAATATATTCAAAGATCAGTTCTATCTGGTCTTCATAAAAAGGAAGAGGTGTAAATATATGTCTCCTCACGGGATTAAAGTATCTGCTGTCATTTGTTCCTGCAATCATGGGAACATTGTTCTTCTCTGCGACCGGAATTATCGCATGAGTGTGACCTGCTCCGGATGCTGCATGAAGCAGAAATAGAACCTTATCTCTGAATACAAGTTTCTTAAAGGCAGAAAGTGCTAAAGGAATTGAATACCTGTCATCCTCAACGACATTTATAACCTTTCTTCCATGTATGCCTCCGTTTTCATTTACATATCTAAAATAGTCCTTCATTGCCTCTATTCCGGCTATCCAAACTGCGGCAACAGGGCCAGTTAAATCAGCCATCCCGCCTAATTTAATTGTAGTGTCGGTAACACCTCGTACTTTACTGCCATATACGTAACTGACTATAAAAAGAAGAAAGATCGATATCATAATAAACGAAGATGACGCTCTCCATCTTTTCATCATATTCTATTCTCCCATGCGTAAATTTTATCCAGAATGAATCCCGCGTTCAAGATGCAGGATGCTTTAACCTATTCCAAATAGTTCATCGTTATCTGTTATCTTTATAAATCGGATAACAGATAACAGTGAGCCATTACGCCTTTATATATTTAAAATCCTCTATCTGCTGGCAACTTTTGCTTTTGGAGCCTGCCTCCATCCAGTAATAGGTACAACTATTTTTTTCACTACATCAGCTTTATAAATTCTGTGATAATCTACTGCCTTATGATCTTCCGGACCGTAATTAACAATACCGCATATTCCCTGAGTATCATAACCTTTAATCATCTCTAATCCTTTTATTAATGATGATGCATTTAAATTTTTCCCTGCATTCCTGATACCCTCAACAGCGATCATGGCCATTAACCAACCCTGCATATAGTTCCTGTTTCGACTTCCTGAACCAGGCGTGTATCCAAGGGTTATCTTCCTAAGCTTGATCATCGCAGTGCTCTGATCATGCCACGAGCCAAAACCATTTGCACCCATCATATTCTTAGCCGCATTGCCTGCTATCTTTACTGTATCATCAACACATCCATACTGTGTTACAAAAATAGTGGGAGAAAATCCTAATTTCATCCCATCTCTGAGTAATGAAACAGTATTGCCAATAACACCATACATAATAATAAATTTCGGGTTTTTTCTCTTTAGGGTGAGCACCTGAGAAGTACAATCCCCTCCCATCATAGGTATAATAACCTCATCAATTATCTTTATCCCACGTGCTTTCATTTCTTCTTTAGTTGAATCCCGCACGTCCTTGCCTGCCGCAGAATCAGGATAAGCCAGCGCTATTCTTGGCCTCTTTATTTTTCTATCTATCATTAGATAGTCCAATATCAGCTCTATTTGATCACTATAAAAAGGAAGAGTAGTAAAGATATATTTTCTAACTGGTTGGAAGAAATCCTTGTTATTTGTCGCAGCAGAGAGTGGTATCTTATGCTTTTCACATAGAGGGATTAGCGCATGTGTATGCCCTGCCCCTGATGCTCCCGGAGTAAGACTCAGTACTTCATCCCTGAATACGAGTTTCTTGAAAGCCGCTAATGCCATAGGTATAGAATATCGATCATCTTCAAGAAAATATTTTATCTTCCTGTCATGAATGCCTCCCTGATCATTTATATACCTGTAATACATTCTTACTCCTTCGGCTATTGGTTTCCACACACTTGCAGCTGGTCCAGTAAGATCTCCTATCACTCCCAATTTAATTGTTGTATCAGTTACACCTCTAACATTTTTTGCATAGTTATTAGTTATTAATCCAAATAAAAGGACGAAAATTATAATTAAAAAAAATGATAAATATTGACTTATTGCCAGATATCTTCGATTCATAATCTTCTCCTTATTATATCTATTAAAAGTTTTAGTGAATAATTTATTCAATATACATCAAGATTGAACAATTTCTTTCCTTTATTTCGAAATAATATTCTAACATATATGTAAACTACTGATTATTGATGCATATTGAATATAAATGAAATATAATTTGATTTTTTACTTTGATGCAATCACTGCGTTTGGAGCCTTTCTCCATTCAGTTATAGGCAAAAGCATATTACTGAGATGATCAGCCTTAAATAGCTTGCAAAATTCCAGCCCCTTATGGCTTGTAGAAGAATAAGTAACTGGACCGCAAATGCCTTTAGTATCTAGATTCTTTATATTTTCCAAACCTCTCACAAGACTTTCGCTATTTAAATTCTTACCTGCTCTTTTAATTCCTTCATAGAGAATAGTAGCCATTGTCCATCCAACAGCATAGTTCTTGCTTCTATAAGGTTTCTCTGTGCCAGGATGATATTTTAGAGTTATCTCCCTGACCCTCTTCATTCCGAGGCTTTCATCATACCATGACGAAAACGAATGAGCGCCTATAAAATTTTTTGATGCATTGCCGGCAATCTTAATTGTGTCTTCAGTGGTATTTGGGAAGGTTCCAAACACAGGAACTCTCAAACCATATTTTACTAAATCCTTAAGAAGCCGCGCTGTTACAGGAATTGCATGATGAACAACTAGACAATCTATCTTGTTCCTTTTTAACGACAAGACCTGAGATGTAGCCTCCATAGCGCTTGCAGGGAGAATCTCTATATACAGCTTTACATTATAAATTTTTGCCCATTTTATCGCCGCTCTTTTAACCACCTTTCCAGATTCACGGTCAGCAGTAACAAAACCGACCTTGGGGTTTTTATTTTTTAGATCCTTCATTATATATGTAAATACAACTGCGATCTCATCATCATAGAAATCAACAGGTATAAAGATATATCTTCTAAAGGGCTTTATTGCAGATTCATCAGGCACCACCGGCACACATGGGACTTTATTTTTTTTTATCTGATTGTAAAGCGCTTTAGTCTCGCCAATAGACACAGGACCCAGGAGCGCCAGCGCCTTATCCTTAAAGATCAATTTTTTAAATGCAGAGATGCCGGCAGGTATGGAATATCTGTCGTCTTCCATAATCAATTTTATCTTTCTGCCATTTATACCGTCATGGTCGTTAATATGTTGAGTATAATTTTTAAAAGCCTCTATAATTGGTTTGCAAATAGTTGCAATAGGCCCTGTATGATCTGCTATTCCTCCGATCTTAATAGTCGAATCTGTCACACCTCTTGCATCTTCTGCATATACAGAAATTACTAAAAATAATGGAACTAAGGAAATTACTAAGATAAACATAATATTTCTACTGATAGAAAGGATCGATTTTTTAGACATTGTCACCTCCTGTATGCAATAATAATGAGATAAGGACTAATCTTTTACTATCTTCCAATCAGATATTGGCACAAATTTTTGTTGTTGTGGATCAGCTATATAGAATCTGCTATTATCTATTGTTTTGTGATCTTTGGGGCTAAAACCAATAATGCCACAAATCCCTTTTGTATTGAAATTTCTCATAGACTCAAGGCTTCTAAGAAATGCCTCTCTTGTAAGATTTCTGCCAGCATTCTTAAGTCCCTGATAAAAGACTATTGCTGCAATCCATCCTTGAAAAAAATACGGGCTTCTGCGATGAATATTTGGATTGTAAGCTAATGCTGCCTTTCTTAATCTCTTAACTCCAGAACTGTTGTCGTCCCATACACCAAAGCAGTTAACTCCTATTAATCCTTTTGCTTTAGAGCCTGTTATTTTTAGAACCTCATCAGCGCATCCATACTGATTTACAATTATTTGAGTTTTAACCCCTAATCTATATGCAGCATTTACTATAGAAGCTGTATCCACAACCAAGCCATGAATATATATAACATCAGGCTTATATCTCTTAATGAGCAGCAACTCAGAAGTATAATCCACAGCAGTGAGTGAAAAAACAACTTCCTTGTAAGTTTTAACAGGATATAATTTCACTAATTCTCGAACAGCATCTCGTGAATCTTTTCCTGAAGCAGTATCTGGATGCATAAGCACAATAGTGGGATTTTTATATTTTCTTTCTTTAAAAATATATTCAAAAACAATCTGTGCCTGATCCATATACCAAGGGATAACACTAAATAAATATTTTCTTGCAGGTATAAAAAACTTTTTCTCTCCTGTAGCTCCAAGAAGTGGGATCTTCTCTTTTTCAACAAGAGGGATTAGTGCAGCAGTATGACCAACACCTGAAGCTGCCTGAAGAGCAAAGATCTTGTCCTTATGGATAAGCTTTTTATAGCATGATAATGCTAGGGGGATTGAATATCTATCGTCTTCCAGAAAATATTTTATCTTTCTGCCATTTACTCCCCCCTCACGATTTACCATTTCAAAGTAAGATCTTGCGCCATCAGCAATCGGTATCCAGCCATCTGCTATAGGTCCTGTCAGATCGCCCATCAGGCCTATCTTAACAATATCATCTGTTATGCCTTTTATATTCTTCCCGTATGATATGCCTGTATCAATGAACAGAAAAATTAAAGACAGGATGAAGCAGTAAATAGGACATCTCTTTGATACACCAGGAAAATTGTTTGTAAACATAATATCACCCCCTAAAAGTTAATATTATTTTCCTGGTCTTGAGCATTGAAGAGATAAACAATTAGATATCTCATTTTCTTGCTGTTAACCAGGATGTAACTGGCATAAAGTATCCCTTTGCAATATCAGCCTTATACATTCTTGCATAATTATTGCCCTTATGATCTTTTGAGCTGTAGCTGATAGGGCCTGTTAGAGCTTTCATATCCAGATTTTTTATAGTTTCCAGCGCATCTACAAAGCTCTCATTGCTTAAATTTTTGCCTGCTCTCTTAATTCCTTCATGAGTAATCTTAGCTGTGATCCATCCCTTAATATAATATCTATTTGGAGGTTCTATATCAGGATTATACTTGAAAGTTATTTTTCTTATCTCCTTAGCACCATCCGTATTATCATGCCATGATCCCATTGCCCCAGCTCCGTATACATTCTTTGCCGCATTGCCAGCAATCTTTGCCACCTCATCCCCAACAATGTGAAATGATCCGAATATAATAGGAAAATATCCATATCTTTTTGCATCACGCAAAAAAGCAAGGAAAGGACCTCCAACAGATAAATTAATTATATGAGTCGCCTTTTTTTTCCTTAAACTAAGAATCTGTGATGTTGCGTCTATAGCTCCTGGTGCTAGTATTTCTCGTTGCACTAATTTGACTTTATACTGTTTGGCCCTTTTTTGAGCTACTTTAACTCCTGATTTACCATACTCTACATCAGGGCTGACAATAGCAATTCTGAGATCCTTTGGTTGTAAAGTATGAATTATATAATCTATTATGATTTTTATTTCATCTTTATTGTCATTACCGGGAGTAAAGATGTATCTTCTTACTGGACTTGTCATTGTCCATGACCAGCTTACGGTATTTACTGGTATTCTGTTTTTTTTAATCTGAGGAAACAAAGCGGTATTTTGGCCGGTTCCGCCACAAGCGAGAATTGTTAATACTTCATCTTTGAAAATCAGCTTTTTAAATGCAGCAAATGCCCTGGGAATGCTGTACCCATCATCCTCTACAACAAATTTAATTTTTCGACCATTGATGCCGCCATTATCATTAATATAATGAAAATAATTCCTTACAGCTTTTGTATAAGGAATTCCTAAGGACGATGCTGGTCCAGTCTGGTCCATTATTGCACCAATCTTAGCAATATTGCCTGTGACAGGTTGAATTTTCTTAGAAGATAGAGCTGAGCTAAAAATGAAAAGAAAAAAAACAAATGATAATAATAACAGCAAATTGTTAAACGTTTTCATATTAAACCTCCATAAGTGTGATTAGTTAATGTGTTCACTTATTGATAGGTCTATACTCATACGAAAACAAATGGAAGGTAACAATTCGGTATTAAGAAAGTGCAAGGAGAGGTAGGTGAATAAATTTTTTCTAAATAAATCAATAAATAATAATATTCGCAAAACATATAGAATCAGAACAATTAGATTCTAG
>JAXHTB010000155.1:0-8489 GCA_034190185.1 Spirochaetota bacterium
TCATTTGAATATTTCCACATAATCTTGCAGCAAGTTAATAAAAACACAGCAATTAAGTCAAAGGAAATCGAACCAAAGATAAAATCATGATAATATGCTGCACTACTGTTTTTTTATATCTATATGTTTTATAGACGCTCAAGGAGGATTGGCTTTATTTAGCTCCAAAATTCAATCTTTATAGGTCTATATTTTAATAAAAATCCCAGCCAGCAATTTCCTATAACAGAATGTTAGTATTAATCAGATTTTCTCCATCCAGTCATTGGGATAAATTTTTTGGTGGATGGATCTGCTTTGAATATCTTCCATGTACTGCCTCCCTTGTGACTGGTAGAGCTATAATTTATTGGACCAGTGAGTTCTCCGGTACTGAAGTTTTTAATGGTCTCCATCTTATCTATAAACACCTCTCTATTCAGACCTCTGCCGCATCTCTTTATTCCCTCTACTGTCATCATAGCCAAAACCCAACCAAGGGTATATATCTTCCCGCGATAGGGTTTTTCCGTGCCTGGATGGTATTTAAGTGTTATCTCCCTCATCTTGGCTATACCAGGTCCCTCATCATACCAGGAATTTGCAGCATTGACTGCATAATATCGTTTTGCTGCGTCTCCCACTATCTCGATAACCTCCTCTGCGCATAAAGAGTAGCTTCCGAATACTGGAATATTCATTCCGAATTTCTTTAAATCCCTCAACAATACCCACGCAGCAGTGCTGCCAGGGAGCACTATGTGATTTACTTTATACCTTTTTAAATTCATTACCTGAGAGCTGGCATCAAATCCACCTGTATTGAGAACTTGCTTGGTAACTGGGGCAAGATTATAGGATTTAAGCCGTTTCAAGGCAGATTCCAGGTCAACTTTGCCACTTTCATTATCCGGGTAAACCAAGCCGATTTTTGGTTTCTTAGGTTTCAAGTCTTTTAAGATATAATCAATTAGTACGTTCATCTGGCCAGGATAGATGTCCTGAATGATAAAGATATATCGCTTAAAGGGGTTTACTGTTATTTCAGGGCTTATAAGGGATATAAGTGGTATTTTCTCTTTCTGTATTGATCTAGCAAGGGCTGTTAAAGCGCTTGATGAAGTTGGTCCCATTATAAGAAATGCATTGTCTTTATAAACAAGTTTTTTGAAGGCTGTTATGGCCATTGGAATGGTATAACGGTCATCCTCAACGATAAACCTGATCTTTCGACCATTGATACCTCCTTGCTCATTTATATGCCTGTAATAGTTTTGTATTGCTTTCGTCGCAGGGACACTTACAATGGTTGCTGGACCTGTTTGGTCAAGGATGCCGCCTATTTTTATGCTGTCTTTGAACACTCCAGGGGGATTTTTAGCATATATATATACTCTTTCTGTAAAAAGAATAATCAAACCTAAAACAAAGAAAAAAGGAACTAAATGCATCAAAACCAATCTTTTAATCATGACAACTTCCTCCTGATAGTATTATACATCATTTTAGATGTTTATTTGTTAGGATCTATCGATAGGAATTTGCTTCTTAGATGTGCAACTTAAGTATTAATGATTGATAGGGTAATAAGTTGATAGGTTTATTTTTGTATAGGTTAGTATTTAAATTAAAAAATCAAGCTATTTTTTTACAATTTAATAATTTTGATATATTAGGTTATAAGATAAGTTCTTCAATCCTTATATGCTGGGGAAGTTGTCATCTTTTTTGTATTGAAACATATATTTAACAATTAAAAAAGAAAACTTATGCCAAGTGATAAGGAAAATGATGTGTAATTTTCTTTATAATCATCATCTACAATCCAGTCATTTACAATTAGGTATCCGATCTCACAATTAAAAAACACCCTTTGATGCAATTTAGTGTGATATTCAATCGAAGGCAGAAAAATAGTCATCACACTGTTGCCAGCGCTTATTCCCCCATAGCTTATGTTAAATCTGTAGTCTGCATTATATATATATCTTGAATAGTAAAATCCTCCTGTATAAATTGATAACATATCAATCTCATCATCTGGATTATCCGGTATTTTTTCAATTTCTATATAGTTCAATGATGTATTAAATAGATATCCAAAATTTCCCCATACCTGTGTTCGTATCTTAATACCGCCTCCATGGCCTGTTTTTGATTTGATATTGGTATAGAGCTTATGAGCAAATATAAAGTTGTAATAGGGTTCTATCTCTATTTTCCTTCTTGGGACCAGATATTCTTTTGATTTCTTTTTGTATGATGATTTCTTTACACTCTTCTTTTTTATTCTTTTTTTCTTACTTCGCGATTTTTTTGTCTTTTTGTTATATTTGGTAGTTTCTGATGTTTGAGCCTGTAGTTGATTGTGAATTACTTTAGAATTATATATATTAATTATTGATAAGAGAAAAATGAACATGAAACATATTATACATTTTGATCTCACAGGGAATTCCTCCGTACATTTTATAATTATATGAGTTTAGTTAAAATATATAAGAAAAAAGGTTCCTGCTTCCGAACGAATAATAACATCAGATTGTTGAATTCCCTGCAGTTTTTAGCCAAACTCTAATTATTTTGCATGATAGAGTTTATACCTATTGTTCCGGCCTCATTAAAGGAAAGAGTATAGTATCTTTTATTGATGCTGTATCTATAAATAGCATCACAATCCTGTCGATCCCAATTCCCATCCCGCCTGCAGGTGGCATTCCGTATTCAAGAGCATTAATGTAATCGTAGTCCATAAAGTGAGCCTCATCATCGCCAGACTCTCTCATCTTGACCTGCTCTTCAAATCTTGCTTTCTGATCAAAGGGATCGTTAAGTTCTGTAAATGCATTACCAATCTCGCGGCCAGCTATATAGGGTTCAAATCTCTCTACGAAATCTGGATCATCCTCTTTAGATTTTGATAGTGGAGACATCTCCTTTGGATAATCTGTGATAAAAATAGGTTGAAATAGTTTATGCTCTACCTTCTCATCAAAAATTGTCTCTGCTATCTTCCATATTGATAAGTCCTTTTCGAACTCTACCCCTAATAATGAAGCAGCTTCTTCCGCTTCCCTCTGTGACTTTATTATGCTGAAATCCAGATCTGTATATCTTTTTATAATATCTATAAATGTCACTCTTTCCCATGGGGGTGTTAGATCGATCTCATTTCCCTGATACTCAATAATCATTTTACCAAGAAGTTTTTCAGCTAAATAGGATATCATATCTTCTGCTATCTTCATCATATCTTTATAATCAGCAAAAGCCTGGTAAAGTTCCAGCATAGTAAATTCAGGATTATGTTTCGTTGATATGCCTTCATTCCTAAAATTTCTGTTTAACTCAAAGACCTTTTCAAATCCACCTACAAGCAATCTCTTTAAATATAACTCCGGTGCGATCCTAAGGTAAAGGTCCATATCCAGAGCATTGTGATGTGTAATAAAGGGCTTTGCAGCAGCCCCGCCTGGGATGACTTGCATCATCGGTGTTTCTACCTCTAGATATCCTCTTTCAGTCAAAAATTCCCTCATTCCAGAAATAAGACGGCTCCTTATTATGAAATCATTCCTGACCTTCTGATTTACTATTAGATCAACATATCTTTGTCTATATCTCAGTTCCCTATCTGCAAATTCATCAAAGAATGTTCCGTCTTTCTCTTTTACAACAGGAAGGGGTCTGATGCACTTGGCAAGGAGTATGCACTCCTCTATCTTTATGGTTATCTCACCCTGCTTGGTTCTAAAGGTCGTTCCCTTTATACCGATAATATCCCCAAGATCAAGCATCTTAAAAAGCTCATAATTTTCATCTCCAAGGTCGTTCTTCCTTGCAAAAAGTTGAATCACTCCGGAGATGTCTTCAATATCAGCAAAGGATGCTTTTCCCATTATCCTTTTCGATTTCAATCTGCCTGCAATATTAACCCTTTCAGGTTTATCATCCTGGAACTTATCCCTTATATCATTTATCATATCCTCTCTTCTGTAAGAAACAGGATATGGATTGATATGCTTTGATTTAAGAATATTTATTTTTTCTATTCTCTGTTTGATCAAATCAGTTGTTTCATCTGTCATCTAACTAATCTCCCAAATACCTTTCAGTTAATCTTTTGATGTTTTGATATAACTCTAAGCTGAACTGTGTCAAATTATTTTCAATATTACAATGAAAAAGTAGTTGAAATTATACTTTTCTGCAATAAAATTCTTTTTTCTTTAGAAAATAAGGTGACTATTATGAGTTATGAATTTGAACTTGGGCCGATACGACCTCCAAGCGAAGCGATGAGTATTCTTATTCGTGTAACAAGGAATTGTCCATGGAATAAATGTACATTTTGTAAAACATATACAGATCAGCGCTTTTCAAGAAGATCCGCAGAAGAGATAAAGAAGGATATTGATTCGATTCATGCTATTGCTGAGAAAATCGTAAATGCTTCAAATAAATTTAATGGCGAGATTACACATGAAGTTCTGCGAGAAGCTATGGGAAATGATACAGGCTCTAGCTTTTATTTTCAACAGGTTGCCTTTTGGCTTCAATGTGGAATGAATAGTGTTTTTCTGCAGGATGCAAATTCGTTAATATTAAAGACTTCAGAACTAGTAGATGTACTTAAGCATATAAATGATAAATTTCCAAATCTTGAAAGAATAACCACCTATTCCAGAGCAAAAACTGTCAGCAAGAAATCTGTGGAAGAACTGAAAGAGATTAGAGAAGCAGGACTTACAAGATTGCATATAGGTATGGAGTCTGGTTCTGACAAAATTCTGCAAATGGTTAAAAAGGGTGTGACCCAGATAGAACAGATTTCTGCTGGAAAGAAAGCGATTGAGGCTGGTTTCGACCTTTCGGAATATTATATGCCAGGTCTTGGCGGGAAAGAGCTGTCTAAAGAGAATGCAATTGAATCAGCAAAGGTGATAAATGAGATAAATCCTACATTCATTCGAATAAGGAGCACATCCCCCATCCCTGGAACTGAGCTTTATAAATCGATGACTGAAAATGAATGGATACCTCTTACAGAAATAGAAAAAGTAGAGGAAATAAAGCTCTTTATTGAGAATCTGGAAGGTATTACAAGTAATCTTTTAAGCGATCATATGATGAATCTAATTGAAAATTTAGAAGGCAAGTTTCCCGAAGACAAGAATAAAATGATAGATATTACTGATAAATTTCTTAATATGTCTCAGGAAGATAAGGAGAGCTTCATTATAGGCAGAAGACTTGGATATTTTAGATTCCTTGATGACTTCTATCCTAACAGAAAGATCGATAAAATAAAGTCGAGTCTTATGACTAAATATGCTTCAGTTGATGAAGCTATTATGGATTTAGTCAGAACTGCATTATAATAGATTATTTAAAGATAATTTTATCATTAGCATTACATCTATTAAACATCTGTATATTATAGATATTTAAATTATGCCTCTATCAGAATATAAATCGATAATTATATTTTGCTCCCCTGCTGGAACCACACGTCATGTGGCTCACGTAATAGCTCATACTCTAAAGAATTTGGGACAAAGACCTGTTTTAATCGATATTGGCAGCAAAGACGATCTACAGAAAATGGGATTGCATATCAAAGATCTAAATTCAGGTAGTTGTTTATATTTAGGTTCGCCTGTATATGCTTATCATGCTATACCTCCAATACTCGATATTATCTCTCAATTGCCAAAAGACACAGGAGCTTATGCTATCCCATTTGTAACCTGGGGCGCTGTAACCAGCGGTATTGCCTTATTAGAGATGGCAGAAAGATTCAATGATCAAGGTTTTAAAGTAATCGGCGCAGCTAAAATAGTTGCTGTTCATTCCATGATGTGGAAATTAGATTCTCCTCTTGGCAAGGGGCATCCTGATGATGAGGATGATTCTATTATTAAAAATATGGTAGAAAAAATAGATCACAACATAAAACAGAATTGTATAAAATCCTTACCACTGAAAAGACTAAATTATCAGCCAGATGAATCTCTTGAAATGATGAAGAACACAAATATAAAGTCATTAGCCAAGGCGCTTCCTAAACGTTATTTTGAGAAAGAACTTTGTAATGGATGCGCTCTATGTTCAACAATCTGTCCGGCACACGCAATAGAGTGCAATGAATATCCTATACAAAAATCCGGATGTATATTCTGTTATAATTGTGTCCGCCTGTGTCCTGAAAATGCCTTTAAAGCAGATTTCTCCAACATAGAAAAACATCTAAAAAATTTACCGAAAAATAGATCAGAAAGCCCACTATCCCAGATATTTTTTCAAGAATAACGAAAAAAAGATTATTTATTTCATAAATTCAATAATTGACTTAACTCAATTATTGCTACTATTATAGGTAAGGATACTAATATCAATATATGTGGACTTAATAGAAATATTTTTTATGTAATCTATTATCTCTTTCTAGATCCTGATCCGCGATGCATAAGGTGTTAATAAGAAAACAGGTGAACACGATAAATAAAAGACTACTGGAAATAATATGGCCATAAAAAAATCTGAATTATACAGCTCACTATGGGCCGGTTGTGACGAATTACGAGGCAGTATGGATGCAAGCCAATACAAGGATTATGTATTGGTATTGTTGTTTATGAAGTATGTATCTGACAAAGGCGGGAAATTGGTAGAAATCCCTAAGGGCGGCAGCTTCAAGGATATGGTGAAATTGAAGGGCCAGCCTGAAATTGGCGACGAAATCAATAAGATTATCGGAGAACTTGCCAAAGCCAATGACCTTACAGGTGTCATTACTGTTGCCGACTTTAATGATGATGAAAAACTTGGCAAAGGCAAGGATAAGGTTGACAGGCTCAGCAATCTGATTGAGATTTTTGAAAAGCCGGAACTCGATTTCAGCAGAAATCGAGCAGAAGGGGATGATATTCTTGGTGATGCTTATGAATATCTGATGCGGAATTTCGCTACAGAAAGCGGAAAGAGCAAAGGGCAATTCTATACACCTGCCGAAGTTTCAAGAATCATGGCAAAAGTAATCAGCATCAATAAGTCAAAAAGCCAATCTGAAACCATATACGACCCTACCTGCGGATCAGGATCGCTCCTTTTGAAAGCGGCTGATGAAGCGCCGCATGGAATTACTATTTACGGTCAGGAAAATGACAATGCAACACGAGCCCTTGCAGTCATGAATATGTGGCTGCATGACAATCCTGTTGCTGAGATTGTGCAGGGAAATACTCTATCATCCCCACAGTTTACCGACGACACTACTGGCGAACTGAAAACCTTTGACTTTGCTGTTGCCAATCCGCCTTTCAGTCATAAGGCCTGGATGAACGGCTGGGACCCTATCAATGATATTTATAAGCGCTTTGACGGATATGATGCCCTGCCGCCTAAAAAGAACGGCGATTTTGCTTTTCTGTTACACCTGATCAAATCGCTGAAATCAAAAGGCAAGGCGTGTATTGTATTGCCTTTGGGTGTGTTGTTCCGTGGAAATGCAGAGGCTGATATCCGTAAAAAGATCATTCAAAAGGGCTACATCAAAGGCATTATCGGTCTGCCGCCAAACCTGTTTTATGGAACCGGAATTGCCGCATGTTTGATCGTAATTGATAAGGAGGGCGCAGAAGACCGCAAAGACATTTTTATGGTTGATGCAGGCAAGGGTTTTATCAAAGACGGCAACAAAAACCGCCTGCGAGAGCAGGATATTCACAAAACTGTGGATACTTTCAACAACAGAATTGAAATACCCAAGTATTCACGCAGTATTCCTATCTCGGAAATTGCCGACTCAAAAAATGATTACAACCTGAATATTCCCCGTTACATCGACAGCCAGGAGGCAGAAGACTTACAGGACATAGAAGCCCATATGCTAGGAGGTATTCCCAACCGTGATATTGACGATCTGGCTAAGTATTGGGAAGTGTATCCTACCCTGAAAACTACGCTATTTAAATCAGGCAAACGGGCAAAATATTCCGCTTTGAATATTGCAAAGGAAGAGATAAAAAGCACCATTTTTAATCATCCCGAGTTTACTGCCTTCAGCAAAAAGATGGATAACGTGTTTGGTAAATGGAAAAGCAAAACCGCAGCCTACGCCAAAGCATTGGATAAAGGTCTGCTCCCAAAGCAGGAAATACATAAGATTTCCGAAACCCTGTTGAAGAACTATTCTGTAAAGACGCACGGCGGTGCGTCTCAACACGGCGGTGCGTCTCTGATTAACGAATACAATGTGTATCAGCACCTGTTGGACTACTGGGCAGAAATCATGCAGGATGATATGTATGAACTGGCCGCAGACGGCTGGAAAGCTGGTAATGAAGTAAGACGTATTGAAAAGAAAACCAAGAAGGGTGATAAAGAAGGTAAGCGTCAAACTAACTACACTGCTCCAATGAGCGGAGAACGTATAAGAATTAAATCATATCTTCAGCAAAGAACTCCTTGATTTTATCCATGCTCAGGCTGTAAGGCAAGAGTTCTCT
>JAXHTB010000156.1:0-8472 GCA_034190185.1 Spirochaetota bacterium
ATTATAGAATAGGATAATTTTGACTATCAATGAAACTATAGGTTTAAGCTATTTTTGTAAGTTCAAACTGTTTTCAGAAGTAATGATCAAATAGGATCAGCCGATTCAGCACAATCTCGATTGAAAAAAATTGCCAAGGATACACACGGATTTTTAAATATTGGTTTTTAAATTCTTCTGAATAAACACTACACAATACATCAGAATTACAAAGCTATGATTAAAGGTATATATTATTGGAGAGTTTCCAAAATTGATATTGATCAATGACACTACAGTAAAAACTACTTACAACAGAATTTTCATTACATAATCTGCAATAATAGGCTATAATCTGCACTAATCAGCATCTATATCTCGAAAATCGAGTTTTTGCAGGAACATCATCAATTATTTCAATTGTTAGATATTTTGAAGATTTTATCTTGATATAGTCAAATGAAAACAACCGCTTTCAGTGACAAAACATAATCAATATATATATACAAAAATAATAAAAGCATATATTTGCAAGTAAAAAAAATCCTGAATTTGATTTAATTTTATGAATTAATTCTTATACTCAACGTAAATGGGTTAAATGCAAGAGAGATAAAGATTACTTTTAAGAACTGCGGATATTATTTTGATTTAATAATAAAAGCGTTAATTAATTTTATTTTTGCAGAAATTGTATACAAATGCTCAACTAATTCACTGACAATATCTCGGTTGTTGTTTTATCGGTATAATGGGATATCGGTTACGGAATAACAATTACATTTATATCAATGAATATTGTATTTTTTTATCCAGAATTTCCCTTTTGAGCAGTCCTTTATTCTCGAGGTGTTTCAGGTGAGCATTTGCTTCGCCTGTGGCAAACCACTTTTGTGGTGTAGGGAATTGCTCCCATGAGTCATAGGATAATTCCCATGTCATTAATGACGCAACACTAAAAGCGTCCGCACTGCGTTGCTTTAGGATGGAGATAATTTCATCGCATCTAATTTGATGATGATGCTTGATTTGATCAATTCTGCTTTTGCAGTCTGTGAAAATATCTTTGTGGGCAGGCAGAACCATTTCAATATCCAATTCATAAATCTTGTCAAGACTTGATAAATATTCATCAAGGGGGTTCATCTCATAGGATCTGAGTATAATATTGGGTGTTATATCATTAAGAATATGATCTCCTGAAATAAGGATTTTTTTATTATTTTCATAGAGACACATATGGCCATTAGTATGTCCAGGGGTTTCAACACATTGAAATATATAGTCTCCGACGGTTACTATATCGCCTTCTTTCAGGATAGTAAAGGATGACGTATCTATAGGATTATATACATAACCTGGATGTTGTTCAAATATATCTTGAATTTTGTTTTTTGGGAAACCGCTCATGCTTACAAAATTAAACAGATTTTCCAGATAATCTACAGAATTGATCAAGTCCAGATCCGGTTGGTTGAAGTATATAGTTGAAGAGTCTGTGGCAAGTGTGGACACGAGTCCCATATGGTCTGCATGCTGATGTGTAATAAAGAAGTCCGTCTTTCTTAAATCTACATTTAGCTTTTTCAGACTTGATTGCAAAACATTCAAGCATTCCTCCCTGTTCATTCCTGTGTCAACAATCAGATTACGCTCATTATCCTTGATAACATAAGAGTTGAGAGCTTTTAGGGGATTGTCAGGGAGGGGTACTTGTATCTTAAATATATTCGGTAGTATTTCATCAAACATTTTCTATGATCTTTAATTCATTAAGAATGTCGATAACTATACATCTCTTATGTGATATTAATACTTTTGAGATGAAAGCAGATATATTTATTTATAGTATTGTTGATTTAGTCCAATAGTATAGATTTTGATTATAATTTAATGCAAATACAAGCGATTGTCAGTACGTAAAATGACAAAATGGGTAAATCAACAGAGTCCTTTGTCGAAAGGCGCATCAGATCATTATAGAAGATACAATTCTATATTATTTATCTTCTTTATCGCTGCTTAGTGTTTTTTTAAATTCCTTGATACCACCGCCTAAATCCCTGGCAATTTTAGGAATTTTTCCAGCGCCGAATATCAGGAGAACTATGAAAAAAATGATAAGCAGTTCCCATATTCCAGGCATACCCATAGTTAACCTCCAAAATTTACATTTATCTACTTCTCAAGAAGTATCTTATTTTTAATTATTTGTCAAACTAAAAATTTGAAAATCATAGTGTGATGAGATATCATAATAGAATTTATAAGTTTCTATTAAAAAGCAGTCAATGTGTTGTAATTCTTAATGCTGGTTGTGATTTAGACACTTTAATAGAACTTAATAAATTGCGATAAAAATAGAGAAAAAAGAAATTGATTTCATTATTTTGTCTTTATTTAGCAGAAATAATTATATTGCTGAAGTAAATCGAATAATCTTTTGCTCTGGATCTTCATAGAATTTCACATTCTCAAGTTTTTCATCAATCATTTTTCTACTGTTCTTAATTTTTATTAGAGTGCCAGGGTACACTTCATTAGTTATTAAAATAATCGGTTCTTGTTGGGGTCTATTTTCTTCCTTAATTTTATTATAAATGTTTGTTAATTCCTTTAATTCATTGTTGCATTTGGAAAGTGTAGAGAGAAGCTTTAAAGCATTTTTTTTCTTTACCATAGGTAGAATTGCAATAATTTCTTTTGGCTTCTCAAGAAACTCTTCTCCAAAGCTGGAATTTATTTCTATCCTGATATCTCTTAAATTTTCGTTTGCAGAGTCTATATCTTTTTTAATTTCTGCAAGTTTTCTTTCTGCAAACAAATTCTTCCCAACTGTGAGTATTGTTTTATTC
This sequence comes from Spirochaetota bacterium, assembly GCA_034190185.1. Classification (GTDB taxonomy): domain Bacteria; phylum Spirochaetota; class UBA4802; order UBA4802; family JAFGDQ01; genus JAXHTB01. The sequence goes on from JAXHTB010000156.1 coordinate 2,835, forward strand.
TCCTTTTCTACTCCTGAAACATTTACTATTATCTCATGAAAGGCTATAGATTCACCACCGATTATTTTACCATGCTTATCAGTTACAGCTATTTTATTATTAGAATATACATTGCTGTTTATTATCGAATCTTCAACTTCTATATCACCAGCAGCTTCAACAATGGAATTTATAATATATTTAGCCTTTACTTTTCCTCCAGATATTATCTTTGTAGATCCTTTGCCGCTTATTCCTGAACTGACAATTACGTCACCACCTGCTTCTATGCTGGCATCATCTATATTGTTTTGTACTATAATATTATCCTTAGCTTTTACAGAAAATCCGGGTAGAATTGAACCCCAAATTTCTACAGAACCGTGAAAGTCGATATTTCCTGAATCATAATCAACATCGCCTTTTATAATTACTATTGGAGAAACTGATATTTCATTATTATTTATCTCAAGGCAGCCGTCTATGCTGGATACATAGATGAACTCATCTGAGGACTGCAAAATATTTCCCCCTTTTTTATAGCCTTCAATATTCTCAATAATAGCCTCTGCTTTTTCTCCATAGATATTGTAACCATGCTCTGGTTCTTTTGAAGGTATTTTCCTTAATATTTTATCAAATTTTTTGATCTCATGAATAGACTCAATATTTTTATAGTCTATACTTCCATCATCTAAAAGCTTTCCGGTCTTTTTCTCTATATCTACAATAGGTTCAAAATATTCATTATAGCCATCTACAGGTCCTTTGCCTGATGCTATTAGTATTTGATTGATCTTGAGAGTATTGGTATCTATCTTATTTAACTGTTCTTCAATCTGTTTTGTATCCAATCCTGCTAGGATGCTCTTTTTTACTAAAACCTCTTCTATGTCCTGACATTCTGGGATCTTCTGAAATTTAGTAGGATGTATTAAATAAAATGCTTTTACCTTGTCCTTTGTAACTCTTAAAGGCGAAAGCAATAGTAATTGGGATATCTTTTTGTCAAGCACTGCAAATCCGTATTCAGAAGCCTTATAGATCATTGAAGATTTATCGTAAATGATGCCAGGTCCTGTTTTGAAAGGTTTAAATTTTTCAACATTATAATAGGTATATCCATTATCAAGGAGGTTAGAAACATCATCTTGTGAATCAACATTTACAATTTTAGCTATGATTTCATTTTTATATACAAAATTCTTATTAGATGATAGAGCTACAGTCTTCTTGCCCTTTTCATCTGTTTGTTCAACAAATATTTTTGTTGCCTTTGGGTCTATGTAAAATATAATTAACTTCATTTGATATATACTTAAGATAGTGATAAACTGTGATTTTATACCGCAGATGAACGCAGATTTTAAAAGGATTGTATATTCAAATGAACTTTTACAAACTAAACATAATTTTCGTTGGATGTTTAGTTTCAATTGCTTACAATCTTTAAAAAAATAAAAAGATCAGTGTTTATCTGCGAAAATCCGTGTTTAAAAATATTACTTGATTTCTGAAAGCAGGTTGAGTTTATTTTTTTTGAAGAAAAAAAATAAACTCAACCTAATTATATAGACGTATTGAATAATAATCAAGTTATTTAATTATTGATGTATTAAAATTGATACAACAATGAAATATGTAACAAGGATTGATGTCAAGATTATTGAATTAAGAAAGCAGGTTATATTATTGAGGAATAGCATATTTCTTTATTTTCTAAATCTTCAAAGAATTGAACATTTACTAATTTTTCATGTATAATTTTTTTTCTTTTATTTATATTTATTATTGTTCCTGGATAGACTGTGTCTGAAATTGTAATGGTTGGCTCATACTCAGGTTTACGTTTTTTTTCAATATCTTCATATTCTTTATTCAGCTTTTCAAGTCTTTTGTTGCAATCTGATAGTTTTGAAAGAAGTTGAATACAGCTCTTTCTTCTTTCAGGAGGCAGTCCTTGCATCATCTTTTGGGGATTTTTGAACAATTCCTCTCCAAATAATGATTTAATATATCCTGTTAGTTCATCAACTTCTGCCTTTGTTGAATTCTTTTCCATTGCAATGTCTATGATTTCTCTTTCAACAAGTATGCTTTTCCCTACTGAAAGTATAGTTTTATTTTCCTGAGGAACTCCAGATTCATTTACAATTATTTCATGCATAGCTGATATCGATCCGCCAATTATTTTCCCTCTTTTATTTGTTACACGAACCCTATTATTAGATATTATATTGCTATTTATAATAGAATCCTCGACTTCAACATCACCTCCAGCCTCTATAGTAGAATTGATTATATATTTTGCTTGAACCTTTCCCCCAGCGCTCAATTTAGTTGATCCTTTTCCACTTATTCCTGATTTTACCAGTATATCTCCCCCAGCTTCAATAATTGAGTCATCAATATTCATTTCAACAATAATGTTGTCTCTAGCTTTGACTGAAAAACCTGGTAGAATAGACCCCCATATCTCAACAGAGCCATTGAAATCGATATTACCAGATTCATAATCAACATCGCCTTTTACAATTACTATCGGAGAAACTGATATTTCATTTTTATATATCTCAAGGCATCCATCTATAGCGGATACATAAATTAATTCATCAGTGGATTGTAAAATATTTTTACCTTTTTTGTATCCTCCTTTATTCTCAATTATACCCTTAATTTTTTCATTATATACATTATATCCATCTACCGGTTTTTTCTCAGGGATTCTTCTTAATATTTCCTGATGCTTCTTTACTTCTTGAATAGATTCAATCTCTTTAAAGTCGATACTGCCATTTTCTAGGACTTTTCCGCTCTTTTTATTCAATTCTATTATTGGAATATAATATTCATCATACCCATTTTCTGGTTCTTTTCCTAAAGCGATAATGATCTGATTGGCCTTTTGAGAATTTGTATCTATTTTTTTTAATTGATTTTCGATTGCTTCTTTTTCAAGTTTGGCTAAAATTTTTTTCTTTGTTAAAACTATCTCAATCTCTGAGTAATTTGGGATCTTATTAAATTTTGTAGGATGAATGATAAAGAAGGCTTTGACTTTATCTTTTGTAAATCTAAGAGGGGAATGAAGCAGCAATTGAGACAGATTCCTGTTGAATACAGCAAATCCGTATTCAGATGCCCTGTAAGCCATTGATGTTTTATCATAATATACTCCTCTCTCAGCTTTAAAAGGAATATATTGTTCTACATGATAATAGATATGTCCTTTATCTATATGAAGATTGATATCATCTTTTGTTTTTACATCGATTATTTTTGCTATTATTTCATTTTTATATACAAAGTTGTAGGATGATGAAAGAATGACTTTTTTTTCCCCTTCATCATTAACCTTTTCAACAAACATATTATTGACTTGTGGATCAATGTAGAATAATATTAGTTTCATGTAAAAACTAACCCTGATAAGTTTAAGTAATAGGATTTAGATTTTAGAGATTGTATATTTAATCGTCCTGTATTAGATTTAAACTTTAATAAGATATATTATCTACATCTTTTAGATATTATATCAGCATAAATATTGAAATAAATATTATTATAATATTTTGTGTATACTTTGAATATTCAATAATATAATAATACTTTTGAATAATGGATAAATCAAGTGTTTTAATTAATCTTAGTAATGATATTTTGGTGGAATAATATATTCAACTACAGGTAAATTTTAGCGCTATAAGAATAAGATCGTCAATTCATTATCATATTTTTACTTATAAGCAATTCTGCTATCTGAATAGTATTTAATGCAGCCCCTTTTCGAATATTGTCCGATACTATCCACATATTTATACCCTTAGGGATGGATTCATCATCTCTTATTCTGCCTACAAAAACATTATCCTTCCCTTGAGCATTTATTGCAAGGGGGTAGAGGTGACTAGAAGGATCATCAACAACTGTTATTCCCTCTTTATTATGCAGTAGTTCTTTTACATCACCTGAGGTTATCTTTATTTCAGTCTCAATGTTTACAGATTCAGAGTGACTGTAGAACACCGGAATCCTTACTGCGGTTGCGGTAATTTGTATAGAATCATCTCCAAGTATTTTTTTTGTTTCATTTACCATCTTCATCTCTTCTTTAGAGTAACCGTTTGAGAGAAAAACATCTATTGATGGAAGAGCATTGAATGCAATCTGATGAGGATAAACCTCAATTGAAGCTTTTCCTCCTTCAAGAATTTTTTTCGTTTGTATAGTAAGCTCATCAATGGCATTTATACCAGTGCCGGATACTGCTTGATATGTGCTGACAACAATCCTCTTGATCCTGGCCGCATCATGAATATGTTTTAAAGGAAGAACCATCTGAATGGTAGAACAATTCGGATTGGCAATAATTCCATTGTGCCAGTTAACATCTTGCGGATTAACTTCAGGCACAATTAGAGGTATGTCTTTCTCCATCCTCCATGCAGAACTATTGTCTATTACAATACATCCGGAATCTGCAGCTTTTCTCGCTACCTTTTTACTGATCTCTCCTCCAGCGGAGAAGAGGGCGATATCATAACCCTTAAATGAATCATCAGTAACAGGTTCAACCTCTATTTTTCTATCCCCGAATTCTATTATTTTCCCTACAGATGAGGAACCAAGGAAACGAACATTATTTATTGGGAAGTTCCTTTCCAGAAGTATCTTTCTAAATTCAATACCAACAGCACCGGTAGCGCCAAGGATGACGAGGTTATATTTTTTCATTATTTTTTTTCCTTAATTGACTATTATATAATCATAATTTTATTTATTCTTCATATGTAAGCTCAAACTGTTTTTAGAAATTAAATAGTGTGTTTTTTAGCCAAGGATTAACACGAATGAAACACTGATTTTCCTAATAAAATCATGGTATCATTTTTATGCAGTCAAGTCGCACGAACAGTCCGTGACAATCCGTTTATATCAGTGGCTAATAATTTTTAATAATCGAGTTTATATTGCACTGATTGATTTTTTCCCCATCATTGCTTCTGAAATCAGTTTGAGCTTACCTTCATTTATATGAAGCAGAACTTTGAATCGACGCCAAAGGAATATTAGATTCAATTGCAAATTCCAAAATGATGAAATATATTAACTGAAATTTATGAAAGCTGTCAAGTATTTATCTGTTCAGGGGTAACTTCCAATCATCTTCTTGAATGAACTTAAAAATGTAACCAACCAAATGCATACCTGATCAATAGAAACAAATAGGCATTTTTAATTAACAATTGAATATTAATTTTTTTTCGAAAAGCGAATAGAAAAATTCAATAATAATACGATAATAATACGATCTTATTCCTGTGGATGCAGGAATGGCATACCGCTTTCTCGTATTCCTTGTGTCCCATAAATTTTGGCCATACACATTTAAATGATGATGTTTTTATAGATGCTTTTGTCGATATTTGGGGCTATATCTTTAAGATGAGTTATATCCTTGAATGGTCTGTTCAGTATGATGTTAGCTGCACCTCTTTTATCAACTCCTGGAATAGTATCAATAGCTTTTTCTGGAAGCGTGTTTATCGAAATCGGTAAGGGTAGGGCAATAACTGATCGTTCCCTGTGACCTGCAACAATAACATCTAAAAATTTTCTTTTCTCTAAAAGAACAGGGATTTTTGCTGTTATTGAGTAA
>JAXHTB010000157.1:0-8438 GCA_034190185.1 Spirochaetota bacterium
CCGGCATCCGACATCGCCCAGGCCCTGGGGCTGCGGCATTACCCGGTGCTGATTTCGCGCGAGGGTGTGGAGCAATGAGCCGGGAGCATCCCATCGAGGCCCTGCTGCGCATATGTTTTTACTGGTGATACACTTTTTACAGAGGGTATTGGGCGGGTTGATCTAAAAGGAGGTTTATATAAACAGATAATGGACTCAATATATAATAAGATTCTTGCTTTGCCAGATGATACAATAATATGGCCAGGACATCATTACGGAAGAATGCCCACATCGACTGTAAAGGAGCAAAAAAAAATGTATTTTTGATGAGAACAATAAGCGCTATGTCATTTTTTTAAATAGGTAACTGTGCCTGCATATCGTTTTTTCCAATAATTGTTATTTATTTTTGCATATGATACCCTTCTCCCCTTTTTGGGAGAATGAATAAAGATATTCTTGTCTATATATATGCCGACATGGGATATTTTATGACTATAAATTTTAAAGAAAACGAGATCTCCTGGTTTTGCATATCTTAAACTTATCCTTTTACCAGAATTAAATTGATCGATTACCCTTCTTGGAAGATTTATATTATTTTTCTTATAAACAAACATTACAAAACCTGAACAATCAAAGCCAAAGGGTGTTGAGCCGCTATTCTTATATTTAACTCCTAGATACCTTTTGGCAGTTCGTACTATTTTTTCTCTATCTCCAATCTGAAACATCCACTTTTTTTTTAAATGCAGGGGTGGGGAGCAGGATATAAGGAAAGATATTAGGAAAATTGTAAAATTTAAATGTGTTCTATTATTAATATTTATCTTCAATAGCTTCTTTTAGCTTTTTAAATAGATTTATACTTAACTTGAATTATTTTTTAATATTTTTTTTAATCTGATCTCAATCTGTTCAAGAGCTTTAGCACGATGGCTAATTGAATTTTTTTCAGAAAGAGAAAGTTGAGCCATTGTCTTACCAAAATCTGGTAGATAAAATATTGGATCGTAACCAAATCCCTCATGACCTATCATCTGAAATGATATTATCCCTTTGCACTCTCCATATGTGGTATATTCCGTCTTATCAGGGAATGTGACAGCAATAACTGAGATAAATTTTGCTCCTCTTTTTTCTTCTGGTATATCCTTCATCTTATCAAGCACAAGCATGTTCCTTTCCGTATCTGTTGCATTGTCACCAGCATAGCGTGCTGAATAGATACCTGGCTCTCCTCCAAGGGCATCGATCTCCAAACCAGAATCATCTGCTAAAGATGCTTGTCCTGTAAAAGCTGTGATCAGCCTTGCCTTTTTAAGTGCATTTTCAAAAAATGTGGCGCCATCTTCAACAATATCTGGCGAGTTATCATAGTCTTTTAGAGATAATAATTCTATCTCTGGTATAGACTTGAACCTGTCACTAATCTCACGAATTTTGTCGTTGTTCCTAGTTGCAATTACAAGTTTCATTATTTTAATAATTCAATAGATATATAATCGATCAAGATTACATATACAATCCTAATTTAACATCAAAATGTCAAGTATAATGAGAATAATAGATAGTGTGAACGCCTAAGAACATTTATTGACAAATATTCTAGAATATATAAAGATAAAATGATATCCTCGGATTTAGTCCTTTGTACTTATAAATAGATCAACTGCTCAGAGTCAAGTCTTGTTAGGCTAAACTAAGTTACTTATATATAAAAATTGGGTAATTATAGATCAATGATAAGAAAAAACACTCTATTAAATTTGTTCCTTTTTCATATATTTGATTTTTTTATATTTATGTTTCTTGTTTATTTACTATTTTATTCGGGTAATTCTGCTTCAAGATTATCTTATCATGTATTTTATAGTGTTATTATATTCCTGATAATTAAGGCAATTGGAGTAATGCTTCTATATAAATGTTTTTATACACCTAGGTTGCAAAAAGTTAGGTCCTTGATTGAAGAATTGAAGACAGGTAAGTATATTTCTAATAATGAGATAAAGGGAAATGATGAGATTGCTAAGATATTTAATGAGCTTAAAATTGTGTGCCAACATATCAATGATATCATGACAATACATAAAAACGATATTGAAAAATTTCATGAACTTTACAAAAATATTTTCTTTTCCTTGGAATCCTATCTTTTAATTTTAAATGAGAATAGAGAAATCATTTTTACTAATATTAGTTTTTGTAAAAGACTTGAATTGAGTTATGAAGAAATTATTGGTAAATCTTTTGAAGATATCTTTATGTTTATAACGGAAAACATAAAAGAGTCAATAACACTAATATCTACTATTGACGAATCAGTTGTGTTAGAGAAGATGTACCTACTTTCAAAAAAAAGAATTTCTATAATCGCAAATATAAAAATAACAAATATCTATGTTCAAGGCTGGAATCATATTATAATAATAATTGATGATATAACAAACAGATGCGCAAAAGACCTCTCGATAAATCTACTATCTAAAATCTCAACAAGTGAAGAAGAAGAAAATATCAACATTAATCCGCATTCAATTCTTAAATGTTTAATATCAGATGCAGGGGCGGGATTCAGCAGAGCCATGATCTTCCTTAAGGATGAGGAGAAAAATGTATTAAAAAGAGAAGCAGTTCTTGAACGGAATTTTATTAAGAATTTCATATCTGAAAATGATAATCATAATATAATAGATTTGATCCCAGATGATAAAAGTGTCGTAGATATTCCAGATAAAACTGACATAAATATAAACGAAAATCATTTATATACAAGCTTCGAATTAGATAAAGATAACATTTTTATTAATTCACTTGTAAACTGTGAGAAAATACATATACGGAATTCATCGACAGACCATAGGGTAGATGATGTGGTTGCTAAATTTATGGATGTGAATGAGTTTATCGTTGTGCCAATTATTTCAGATAACAAGGGAATAGGTATAATCGTTGCGGATAATAGAGAGAAAAAATGCCCTGTCGATGATAAACAGATACAACTGTTAACAATATTTTCAGATATTACTGCATCTTTGATTGAAAATTTCTTTATGATATCATCATTAAAAAGGGAAATAGATATGATTACCAAAACACAGGAACACACTGTTAACTCAGAAAAGTATATTACTGTAGGACGTATATCTGCTCATCTGGCTCACGAGATTAGAAATCCGCTTGTTACAATGAGTGGATATGCAAGAAGGGTGAAAAAACTTACTAAAAGGGACCAGGAAATTCAAAAAGCAATGGATGTCATAATAAAAGAATCAGAACGGCTTGAGGGGATTCTTTCAAATGTAATGGACTTTACAAAACCCTCTAGACTTATAATGGAATTCAATAATATAAATGATATAATAATTGATACAGTAGAACTTCTTGAGAACCTTTTTGAGGGAAATGATATAAAATTAAGATTAGAATTGGATAATGATATACCTCTAATTCGTTCTGAATATAATCAGATGAAGCAGGTTATTTTAAATCTACTTAAAAATGCTATAGATGCGTCTGGCCCTGGAGACATGATTTATATAATTACTCAAGTTGTAGACAGACATGTAGAGATCATAGTTGGGGATAACGGTAGCGGTGTCAGAAGCGAGGATATTGATAATATTTTTAATCCGTTTTTTACTACTAAAGTAAAAGGTATAGGCCTTGGACTTGCTATTGTAAAAAAGATAATAAAAGATCATAACGGATCGATAAGCCTAGAGAACAGGGATTCAGGAGGAGCTGAGTTTAGTATTTTACTACCTATATCCTAATTACTACTCCATTTATTTTGTAAATATTTTTGAGGATAAGCAATCAATATTTAAATAACTCAATTACTTCATTGTAATAACATAGGATCAATAATAAAACATAGACCATTTGTCTTGCTTGATTGAAGATTCATGGAAGATTCATATTATAATCCTTCTGTTGTTTTTTTTACTGCGCATTTATTGAGTCAATCACCAGAGAGGAATACCTTTAAATTTTGTTTGCTTACAAGTTAATATCATGTTAAAATAAATTGCCTGTTATACTTTAGTGTTAAGAATATTATTCAAAATTTGAAGATTTCTAAAAAAAACAATATTTTGGTTGTAATATATTTACATAAGTATATATTTATAAGCTTTATAAGTAAAAATATAGATACAGGAGAGTGAACAGAGGAGATGGTAGAGATCGATTTTGAAAAGGGAAACGGGCTTGTCCCGGTAATAGCTCAGGATTTTAAGACTAATGAGGTTTTAATGATGGCCTACATGAATCAAGAAGCTTGGGAAATGACACTTAGAACTGGAATAGCTCACTATCACAGCAGGTCCAGAGGTCAATTATGGAAAAAGGGAGAATCATCTGGAAATATTCAGGAGGTTAAAGAAATCAGATTAGATTGCGATAACGATTGTATTCTCCTAAAAATTAATCAGATAGGAGATGCTGCATGTCATACAGGCTATAGAAGCTGTTTCTATAGGGTCATTGATAAAGGTGAGTTAAGGATTGATGATGTAAAAATATTTGATCCTAAAGATAGGTATGGAGAGTAGAAATGACAAAGCAACTTAAGTTAGGAATACCTAAAGGTAGTCTTGAGAAGTCAACAATAGAGCTATTTAGAAAAGCAGGATGGAAAATTTCGGTTTCGTCTCGTAATTATTTCCCAGCTATAGATGATTGTGAGATATATTGTGCGCTAATTAGAGCTCAGGAGATGGCCAGATATGTTGAAAGCGGAGTACTTGATGTCGGATTAACAGGGAATGACTGGATTCTTGAAACTGAAGCAAATGTAGAAATAATATCAGATCTTGTTTACTCTAAGGTAACGAGCAATCAGGCCAAATGGGTTCTAGCTGTTCCTGATAATTCAGATATAAAAAAGATCGAAGATTGTGCTGGTAAAACAATATCTACAGAACTTGTTAATTTTACTAAATCATATTTTTCTAAAAGAGATATTCCTGTTAATGTAGAATTTTCATGGGGAGCTACTGAGGCAAAGGTAGTTGAAGGACTTGTCGATGGAATTGTAGAAGTAACTGAAACAGGTTCCACAATAAGAGCTCATGGATTACAAATTATTCATACTCTTCTTGAAACAAACACAAAGCTATTTGCTAATTGTATAAGTATGAAGGATCCATGGAAAAGAAAAAAAATTCAGCAGATAGCATTGCTTCTTAGAGGAGCCTTGAATGCTGAAAATATTGTCGGACTTAAGATGAATGTGAATAAGGAAATGCTTGACGAAATTGTTGATATTATTCCAAGCATTACAGCTCCAACAGTTTCTCAATTATACAAAACTGATTGGTTCTCAGTTGAATCGATGATCAGTGAAGAGGTTGTCAGAGAGATTATACCATTACTCATTGAAAAAGGTGCAGAGGGGATTGTTGAATATTCCCTTAATAAGGTTATTGCACAAAATGACACATTAAACAGTTAACTAGATGAAGTCAGATCATGGAAAATTATTCAGAAAATATCGAAACAGAAGTAATTGATGACAAGAGTAAGAGCCATATTTTAGTTGTTGATGATGAACAGGCTATTAGAAAAACTCTTACTAGATATCTTCAAAGATTGGGACATAATGTTGATGATGCTGAGGATGGTCTAGTTGCTCTTAATAAATTAGAAAACAATTCATTTGATCTTGTGCTTACAGATATAAATATGCCAAATATGGACGGACGTGAGCTGTTAAAGGTAATGTCTATAAAATTTCCAGAGATGCCTAAAATCGTACTTACCGGACTCGATGATAATGAAGATCTTTTGCTTGCGCTAAAATCAGGAGCATACGATTTTTTAAATAAACCCTTGGCTAATTTATCAGTTTTACAAAGGGTTATAGATAGAGCTCTGGAAAAGAAAAGATTAAATGATGAAAAAAATAAATATGTTGATCAGGTTAAACATATAAATGAAATTATTTCTATGCTAAATCAGGGCAAGAATACTGAAGAGATATTCAGGACACTGAACATTACGCTGAAAAAAATAATTCCTTTTAACAGATTGGCCCTTACAATTATTGACGATGATATGATTGTTACTAAAATTGTTGAATCTGACAGGAATATTTATCTGGATAAAGGAGATAAAATTTTATTAAAAAAATCGTCATTATATGAAGCCTTTACAAAGAAAGAGGTGCTGATAGTTGATGACCTGCATGATTATCAATCCAGAAATCCTGAGTCCAGGAATACAAAACTTTTAATTAAGGAAGGTATGCGTTCATCCCTTGCGCTTCCATTAATAATTAATGACGTTGTTAGAGGATTTTTACTCTTCGCATCAATAAAACCGAATTTTTTTCTAAGAGAACATATAATTTTCCTTGAATCTATTGTTGGACAGATATCATTTAGTATTCAGAGAGGCGAACTGTCTGCTGAACTTGAGATGTATACACAAAAACTGGAAATTCTTGTTAAAGCCAGAGCTGATGAGATATTAAAAACACAAAAGACAACAATTTTTGCATTAAGTAAACTGGCAGAGGTAAGAGATCCGGAAACTGGTGAACATCTTGAACGAATCAGGAGATATTCGGTTCTTATAGCGCAGATCTACAAATATACAAGTAACAATTTTGAAATTACTAATCAGTATTTAAGAGATATTTACGATTCATCTATCCTTCATGATATTGGGAAGGTTGGAATTCATGACTCGATCCTTCTTAAGGAGGGACCTCTTACACCAGAAGAGTTTAACATTATGAGGTCCCATACCACAATAGGATATAATGCATTAAGAAGCTCATCAAAAGATCTTGGTGAAAATTCTTTCCTTGACATGGCAATGGAGGTTGTTCATTGCCACCATGAGAGATGGGACGGAACAGGGTATCCTAAAGGATTAAAGAGTAAGGAAATCCCATTATCTGCTCGAATTGTAGCTATAAGCGATGTATATGATGCATTAACTTCGAGGAGACCCTACAAGGAAGCTTTATCTCACGAAGAGGCTATTAAGATCATGAAGGAGGAGAATAATCATTTTGATCCAGAGTTGTTTAAAATATTTTGCGATAATTCAGAGGAGTTTAATCGTATAAGAAAAGAGTTTCGAGCTGACTGCGAAAAATAATAAAGAGGTTACAGCATGTTAAGACGGACTACAGGTTTTAGGATCGGTGGACCTTTAACACCAATTGTAAAAAAACTTATAGTAATAAACGCAGGGGTTTTTATATTCCAGCAATTTATAGGATTGTTTTTACCAGGAGAAATCGAGAACATCTTCGGTTTGCATCATCTTGGTATTTTTTACGATTTCAGGATCTGGCAGATCTTTACATACATGTTTCTACATGGTGGCTGGATGCATATAATATTTAACCTTATAGCCCTATGGATGTTCGCTGGTGAACTTGAAGCAAGGTGGGGGCAAAGGTTATTTCTGCAGTATTACATTTATTCAGGGGTTGGCGCTGGTATTTTTATCGCAGTAATGAATGCGTTGGTCTACTCAAGTTATAATGTATCTCCAATTACTATCGGCGCATCTGGCGCTATATACGGCATTTTACTTGCATATGGACTTACATGGCCAAATAGAGAAATTTTGCTATATTTTATTTTTCCTGTAAAGATCAAGTATCTTCTTATAGCTTTTGGAATAATTGAATTTTTTGGCACAATAGCAAATGCAAGAGGAACTGGCGGCAACATCAGCCATATTGGCCATCTTGGTGGTCTTATTTGTGGTTTTATCTATTATAAATACAAGATTCAGATATCTATTACAGCAAAAAAGCATCGAAATAATGATGGACTAATTAGTCAGTATTTGAAAAAGAAACGCCTTGAAAAGAAACAGAAGGAGATTGATAATCGAATTAAAGCAAAAAAAATAATTGATTCCCTTCTTGAAAAAATTGCCAGAGATGGAATGAGTTCTCTGACATCACAAGAAAAAAGTCAATTGGACTGGGCAAGGAAAAACTATTATCCAGAAAATCATGAAACACTGCACTAATAGGTTAAGATAGATGCTGATCATATATTTAAGGTAGGATCTTTATTTCTTTATGGATTTGTTAGGATATTTAGTATTTTTTATGATGTCACTATAATTATTAATTATGGGAGCTTCCTATGAGAGAAGTATTCTTGGCTATTTTTGCATTAATTATGATATCTGGTAATTGTCAGGAGAAGACAAAGAACGATGTTATCATAAAAAAATGGTTTAAAAACAACAACACATTTGTAATAGTATGTAAAGGATATCCGAAAGCTGGTTTGAAAGAACCTGCAAAAACAGAAAGCGCAAAAGAAGCAGCATTGATAAATGCTCAATTTTTTGCAAAGGATTTATTTACTGAGTCTGTTGATGTAATAAAAAATGGAAATGTTGATAAATATCAAATTAAAAATGATTATGTAATTATCTACTATGAAATTAAATTAAGGAATTTAAAGAAG
>JAXHTB010000158.1:0-8396 GCA_034190185.1 Spirochaetota bacterium
AGTCATTTTAATATCTTTGTTCTTAGCCCATTTTAAAATTTTTAAATATTCATTAGCCCTTGCCTTTTTAGCCTTATCGGTCCGTATTCTTTTTGCAGTTCTAACTAAAACAAAATTATCATGCCCATAATGAGAAACCAAATATTCCCTGCTTAAATGTTCTGTTAAAACATAATTACCATGACCATAACGTGATCCATTCAGGAATACCCTAACCGGTTCGGTCTGCGGTGTTATACAACCTATATGGTTTGATATTTCATAAGCCATATGATTTAGAAAATGATATCCGCCTCCTCCATCTTTGCGTACAACAAGATGTCGTAAAGGATCACTTCCACTGTCAAACAGAATTCCATTTCGAAATTTATTCAATCGATAGATATTTCTAAAATAAAGCCTGAGGCTAAATACAAGACTTCTAATATTATGCTTGCGACTGGCACCTCCATGTACCCGAACTCCAGCACCAGTTGCAAAAAGCAGGTCCCCTTTATTATAATATGAAACAAAGCAGGGTCTTTCCCAGTTTCTTCCCTTTTTCAAAGAATTCCTGAATATTCCTGTTGCTTGATCATAAAGATCAACATTATCTATTACAATAGATAATGTTGGGATGCCCTTTTTGATAATTTTTTCATCCAATATAATACTGCTTGGCAGGTTTTCTTGATCGATATTTGTAGATGGAGACCATTCATTTTTATACTTCAGGAGAGAGAGATCCAGACTAATATAATTCCTAATTTCAAACATACCTGTATTCATGTCAAAATACTCAGAATAGTCTTTGGGAGTCACATACTTAAGCCCGAGCATTTTCATTATCTGTCCCCTCTTGCCAAAATTCAAAATAGGCGAAGGGATAGTTCTGTTCTGAAGCGCCATCTTAAGGGGGGAGAAAAATGTGGAACGCTCTAAATAAAAACCGAGAGCAAAAAATAATAGTAAAAAAAAGATAATAGATAGTCTCTTGTACATATCAACTAAACAACAAAAATTTATACATCTCCGATCCTATTGAAAAAGACATTGGATTTTATATTATCAGTAATAATCTTAAGTTCAGATTGTAGTTCAAGAAGAAGATCTTTCTCAAGATGATTAAAGCTGTAAGAAATGACTGACTCATCCTCATTCTCTAATATACTCTCTAATTTACCTTCTGGTAATTTCTTTTCAAAAAAGTTGAGAATGTCAACAGATTTATTTCTATATTCTTCAGTTGGAAGAGTCACGATTACTATACCATCGTTTAATCGTCCCTTTAGTATTCGCGGTCCATATTTAAGAATGAGCAATCCAGTGTAAGCAATAACAAGAAGTATAGCTAAAAACAGTATATTAAAGGTTGCACAAGAAATTGATGCTGCAATTAATAGCATAATAAATCCTATCTCCTCAGGTTCCTTAACAGGCGTTCTGAACCTAACAATCGACAATGCGCCAAGCAATCCTAAAGATAGAGGAAGTGAAAACTGAATACAGATAAAGATAGATGTGACTGCGATTCCAAGAAGCGGAAATGCACGATGAATTTGACTTCCAGTTGCCCTATTTCTATAGAACTTCAAATAAAGAAATGAAATAAAGAGTGAAACAAGCAAAGAGACTAGCATTATTGAAAAAAATGGAAGAAATCCTATATCTTCCATTTTCTGGCTACCAAAACCTTTCAGTATTACTGATAAAATTTTTTCAAAAATATTATCCATTTATTTTCCTCGTTCTCATCCATCAATAATCACATCCATCATTAAAATACAAAAGAAAAATTAAAAAGGAACACCTTTTATCTTCTGATAACATGCACTGAATTTTGAAAAGGACATCTTTCTGCATCCAAAATCAGTAAGCGGATGCAGATTAAAGGGAAGTTCGCTATTCTTACCCTTTATCTCAAACACTGCGGATTGAAGTATAAAAGGGTTATGTTTAGGAAGCATAAACCAGTTAACTCGCGGGGCTGAGATATCATAATCGAAACAAACCCTGGAATTAGTGAATGGATCTATGAAGCGCATCCTTTTATAACTAATCTGAAATACAGGATACAAAGTTTGATCAGGAACAAATCCTATTGATCTTAAGGTCTTAGGGATTTCGATCAGATTTTGATTTTCCAATTGTGTGTGACAAAGCCACTCACCAGGAAATGGAGTCTTTATCCTGATCTTATCCCTTCTGCTTCCAATTTTAAATTTTGCTTCAGCAAAGGAGTTTTCAGAATGATCTTTATAATCGATATCTGAATACCAACGAACCCTAACCTTGGTCTTAAGATAATCACTATTGATCTTTTCACCCAAAAAACTCCAGTTTCTTGTATCATAGTATATACTTGATACACATCCACTAGAATATTCATTATCGGGTTTACATATAGATTTAAGCCATTCAATTACCTGATGAGATTTGTTATTATTTATTACAAATTTCAGCTCATGCACTGAGGGATAATCTGAGCTAACTCTCATATCATTCAAATAATGATAATATTATTTAGTTTATTTACTATTTAGGTAAAATACCATCTCTACCTGAGTGCCTTTATTCTTATCTGACAGGATAACAAGTTTATCAGAAAACCTGTTCATATTGGGTATGCCCATTCCAGCTCCAAAACCAAGTTCCCTAACATAATCTGAAGCAGTAGTAAATCCTTCAATCATAGCTTGATCAAGGTCATCAATCCCGATACCGTCATCGAGCACTCTAACGATTATTCGGTCAGGTTGACAAAAACAGTAGATATCCCCTTTACCTTTGCTGTGAATAACTACATTTGTCTCAGCTTCATATGTTGTTATCCCAACCTTTCTAGTGATATCCGGATCAAAATCCTTGTTTTTCAAATAATTCTTAAGTAAAGCAGCTCCGGTTCCGGCAAAAGCTATATCTGATGAAGAAAGCTCATAATGAAACTCAGCATCATCGGTCTTAAGGGTTTCACCAGTAATAAGGGAACGCTCAGAATCTAGAGTAGATTTTCTTTTTTCATCATGAAGATAAAGAAGATCAAATTTACCTAGAATACCATGAAGGATATCTTCTATTGTTATAATACCGTTAAGGACATTATTGTTATCTACAACAGGGAACCTTCCAAATTTAAAATTTTCAAACAGTTCAACAACATGGGTTAAGGGGTCATCTAAATGTATTGTTTTAACATTTTTAGTCATCAGTAATTTTATTGGATCATTAATTATACTATCCTCAAGTGCGTTAATAATATCCTCAATACTAATAATACCTATAACCTTTTTCTCTTCATCAACAATAGGGATTCCGGATATCTTCTTAATCCTCATCATCTCCTTGGCTTGAGATATTCTCTTATCCGAACTTAAGCTGATTACATTTTTAATCATAATATCCTTTGCAGTAAGGTCTTTAAATACGGCTGAATATCTAGCAAGTTGCGATTTAGCTTTCATCCACACCCCTTAAATTATGTTTATATAATTTACCGCACGAAGAATACATGTAACTTTTCGTTTTTATCACTAAAAAATTATTTTCTCTTGCCATTTCAATTGACTGAGCCGACATCTCCTTTCCCCTAACAATCACTAGTCCAAGGAGATCAGTAACGAGAGCTGTTCTTATTGACTGAGGTGAGGTATGTCCTGTAAGCATAATCATACCCGGTTTTGAAAGTGCAAGAATATCACTCAACATATCTGCAGCTCCAATTGTTTCAACCTCCATATCCAGCTTATCATCTCCTGAAAGAACTTCACCTTCTAATATTTCAACTAACTCTTTAACCTTCATAAAAACCTCAGAATCATTGAATCAACATATTCAACAATTCTCCTTTGATATTTATCTACTATAATGATTAGATATTATTTGAATAAATTACAGTAACTCATATTTGTATAAAAGTCAATGTAAAAGGTTTAAAATAGATTTTTAATAGAAGTTCACCTATATCAATGAAATTGTCACTTTCAGGGTGATAGTAGATAATAAGATAAGAATCAGATATATTACCTTGGGATCTTCTTAAATGCTATATGAGTCGGATGGAGAAATTGTATATTTACCTTAAAATTTGATACTAGATATTGATCAATTTTTCTATTAATAATCCGCATAGGATCAATAACAAAGACAAGAATACCTCCAAGTATACTTTTTCCAATTCTATTTTCAAGATAAATACTGCATTGTCTGAAAGCCTCGCCAATAAGGACTCCTCCAGTAGTAGTAAAGATCATATCATTTATAGAAACCTGTTCCCGAAATTCTCCAGCATACTCCCATAACAGACTTCCAGCAAATGTCCATAAAGTAGAGAATAAATAACCATATCCATTGCTTCTTGCAGTCTGATAATACATCATACCAGCATATGTATGTCCAACTGTATTTGTTCTGAAACTGTTTGTGTCAAAGGACCAGCCATCAGTAATCTTTTTTTTAAATCCACTTTTATTTGGTTGGTATTCCCAATCTTCAATATTTTCTTCTTTAGTCATCCAGTAATTAGCCATGCCAATACCATTTAAAAGTACTATTTCAGTAGATGTTCTCCAAAAATTTTGATCATATAAAGACTCATTTTTAACAGTAATATCATATTCCTTGATATGAGTACCATCTCTATCGTCATAATATGAAACATCAAAATCTATAATATTGTTTCCATTCCTGATCTTATTTAATATTATTTCATTTGTATTATTTTCTCTTGTCTGAATAACAAAATCGAAGACATCCTTCATCGATTTACTATTAACAAATCTAAATTCATTTACTTTGGGGATTTGACAGGTGATCTTTAAATCCTGATTCTCATTATTTTTTGAGTATATAGTCAAAAATGCATAGTCAAGACCATTTTTATTTGTTAAATTGCTATATATATTTATATCTTCATCACGAAAGTATGAAATATCATTATTAACATAATAAACGTTTATACTATTTTTCAAAAAAATTTCAGGTATTTTTAATATCTTTAGAATTGGAAAATTCAAATCTTTATCAATCAGATTCACACTTAAGTTTTGATTATAATTTTCCTGGGAAAAAATTCTATTGGAAATAATCAATATAAATGTCAATAGAGTTAAAATTATTATATTTTTTCTATTTCTCATTTTCATTTATAATCCTTATAAAAAAGGATTTTTTTTGGAAAAAAGAATTATTGACTATAGAAACAGGTCAAGGTATATAAAATTGTAGATTCTTTTAAAGAAAACATCTAATTTCAAGCACAATTCTGTTCCAAAAACAATTTTTTCTTTTACTTTTCAACTTGCTTTCAACATTCCAATACTCATAACGTGAATTAAGCAGAAAATTTTCTGTAATATAATAACCTAAAGAAAAATTAAGTTTATTAAAAATTTCATAGGTATTTTCAAACTCAATCGGTGAAAAAAGATAAAAATTATACCCAATCATGACCTTTAAATTATTTATCCTATCAACAGTGAATGAAGCGCTAACAGGAAAAACTAGACTATAGTAATAATTTTCCTTTCTATTTCTATTTGATTTGAAGATATCACTTAAATTGTTCTCATCTGATTCTGTAATATTAGTTGCATTAAGTGAAGAGTTCATAGAAGGGCCCCATCCAACCATAAATGAAATATCATAGATATAACTACTCCTTTTAGTTCTAATAAAACCCCACTGAACTGCTCTCCAGATAATATATTGAATGTGTGGTTGTTTCTTATAGACTGAATGTTGCCATAGAAGTGTTGTATCTAAAAATCCAGGCCGAAAATATTCAAATCCATTAAAAAAACCATAAGACCATCTTGTTTTATTATCTTTGTCAACCGAGAATCTATTCCTGCCATAAAGCAGCATATCGATATTTATCGAGTTCTCCCTTATTTCCGAGTTAAAGGCCAAATCAATAGTAAATAAAAAATAATCACCAATAGTTAATTCTATCTTTTTTTCTTCTATATTTTTTGCTGGATCGTAAAATAGTTGCCAGGATAGATATATACTTCCCTCTTTATATTCAGGATAGAATTCCATATTATCATGGGTTCTGTTATAACCAATTGAATAGTTAGGGAAATAAATCTTCTTATAAATATTAGATTTTTTGATATCAGTTCCTTTTGCAACATCAATATGCTTCATTAAGAAAGGAAAAATCGTATTTCTTATATGGATATTAGAAGTATCTATATTTTTTTTAAATCTGAATTCCCTGTATTTCTTCGTACCATTTACATTTAACAATACTTTATAAATAAAAAAAGGATCTTTAAATTCAGTATCGATTGCAACATTTAATTCAGTAAAACTATTACTAATTAAGAAAGCCCGAAGCTTACGTTTTTCTATTGAAACCTTCCAATTTTGCCTGTTTAAAAATTTTTTGTAACTCTTATAGATAAAATCAATGTTTTTATCTATAATTGCATGTTTATTGAATCTATTATCTTCTGAATATAATGCTTTTTGCAAAAATAACGTTACATAGAAAAAAATTACTAACGATATTACAATCGACTTTAAGACTGAAAAAATGCCAGTATAGCGCTTAATGCATCTTATAAATACTATAGACATAAACAGATCTATTCCCCTTTTTATTTAAAAACTATTTTAGCATTTACATTATCACAAATATCAATTCCAACAAAATTGTTGACAAGTTCTTTTTCTATTATTAAAAGACATAGTTCAAAAATACTATTTCAGTATTTTTTTGTGTACAAAATCAACAAACAATATAAACTGATAGTAAAAGGCAATAATGTCATACTATACACTTATAGCAACAACTGCTTTCGGACTTGAATCCTATGTTGCGCGTGAACTTCATTTATTTGGCTGTAAGGATATAAAAACAGATAATGGCAAGGTATCATTTACAGGTGATGTTCAAGATATTGTGAGATGCAATATCTGGCTTAGATGCGCTGATAGGCTGCTTATAAAGATGAACGAATTCAAGGCAATCGATTTTGAGGAACTTTACCAGGGAGTGCTTTCAATTCCATGGGAGAATTTTATCCCTGAAAACGGAAAGATGCATGTTGTTGGCAAATCAATCAAATCCACACTTTTTAGCGTCTCAGATTGTCAGTCTATTGTAAAAAAGGCTGTAATTGAAGCAATGAAGCGCAAATATTCACGCTCATGGTTCAGTGAAGACGGCCCAGTATACAAGATAGAGATAGCGCTTTTAAAAGATATTGCCACAGTTACTATCGATACAAGCGGAGCTGGGCTGCACAAACGAGGCTACAGACAGGGACAAGGAGATGCCCCTATAAGAGAAACACTTGCAGCAGCAATGGTAATGCAAAGCAGGTGGGATTATAAACGAATTTTCGCTGATCCCTTTTGCGGATCTGGTACGATTGCAATTGAAGCAGCTTTGATCGGTAAAAATATCGCGCCTGGACTATACAGAAACTTTATTGCGGAAGATTGGCCAAATATCCCCAAAAAGATATGGCAGTCCTGCCGCGATCAAGCCAATGAAGCTATAAAAGAAAACTCATTATCTATACTGGCTTCGGATATTGACAAAAGGGTTTTCCAAAAGGCAAGAAATAATGCTGAAAACGCAGGCATTGCTGAGTCTATCACATTTCAAAAAAAGCCTGTTGAAGAATTCAGTTCCAGCAAGAGATATGGCTGCATAGTATGCAATCCGCCCTTTGGTGAACGCATGAGTGATCGGGTTGAAGTGGAAAAACTTTACAGAACCATGGGCGAGGTCTTCACTAGACTGGATACATGGTCATTCTTTATTCTTTCTGCTCATCCTGAATTCCAGAAGCATTTCGGAAGAACCGCTGACAAAAACAGAAAGCTCTATAACGGCAGGATCAAATGCTACCTTTATCAATATATGGGGCCACTTCCGAATAGTCGTATATAAAATAAGCCCTCCATGGCTCATTTTGCCGCTAGTTGAATATTTCGATAAATTAAATAAAGGTTTTAGGCTTCTTAATCTTAAAATAGCATGACCTGAGCTTTGACATTAGCACCTTGGTACTGTTACTCTAAGCTCTTATTCGAAAATATACCCACAAAAGGCATAATTGACGATTTTTATTCATCTATTTTTGCCGCAAATTTTCGCAAATAAACGCAGATTTTTATTTTATGGTAGAAAATCAGTTAGCGCAATACAAACTCCATTGTTAAAATTTTTAGCCACTGATATAAACGGATTGTCCCGATAAAAAAATATCATAATTCTATAGGAAAAATCAGTGTTTTATCCGTGTTAATCCGTGGCTAAAAAACATACTATTTAATATCTGAAAACAGTTTGAGCTTGCCAATCCTTTTAAATCTATGTTTATCCACAGCAAAAAATACAGTTTATCGCCATCTTAAGTATAACGAAGTCACAGACTTTGCTGTGACTTCGCGCTATCAAC
>JAXHTB010000159.1:0-8325 GCA_034190185.1 Spirochaetota bacterium
ATAAAAACTGACTGCTCAGCTATCTCTTAACTGCTTGAATACTATGAATTTATAAAAGTATAAAATAAGGAGATAAAGAGATGGAAATGATTGAGGAAATTTTAAAACACTTATTATCATCTCCATATCCCTATAATCATCATACTCTCTTTTATTACACCTCTTTTTTTTAAATTTTGAATATAGCTGAGCAGTCACAAAAATATTATAATATAAGTTAACATGATTACCTTAATGTGCCCTAATAATAGATGTATACTCAAAAAAGAATATATGTTCAGATAGAATATTATTGTTGACATATACTCTACTCATTTTATATTTATATTAATAAATTTATTAGAATCGGGTTTTCCCCGATTTTGTTTTTTCATAAACATAATATGACATCCCAAAAACTATTGAAATTAATTAAAGAAGATAATCAATATCTTTTTCAAAATTATGGTGACAGGCTTCCTGTTTGTT
The DNA here is from genome assembly GCA_034190185.1 of Spirochaetota bacterium. Lineage (GTDB taxonomy): Bacteria > Spirochaetota > UBA4802 > UBA4802 > JAFGDQ01 > JAXHTB01. The sequence goes on from JAXHTB010000159.1 coordinate 469, forward strand.
TTATTAAGGGAGATGGAGACTATTTATTTGATCAGGACAATAAAAAATATATTGACCTGTTTTCAGGTATTGCAGTCTGCTCCTTAGGATATTCCAATCCCAGACTATCAAAAATTCTTCATGATCAAACAGATAAGATCATCCATTCTTCAAACTGGTTTTTGAATGCTGAACAAATTAAAGCTGCAAAACTAATTTCAGAATTATCATTTCCTGGGAAGACCCTCTTTGTAAATAGTGGAACTGAAGCAAATGAAGCTGCTATTAAACTCGCAAGAAGATATGGAGAATCACTGGAGTCAAAACCTTATCAAATTATATCGTTTAAGGGTTCATTTCATGGCAGAACATTTGGAAGCCTATCTGCAACTGGGCAAGAGAAGATCCGAAAAGGATTCGGTCCAATCCTTAGCGGATTTAAATATCTTCCATTGAACAAGATCGATGCCTTTAAAAAAGAGATTGGAAAAAAGAATAGGTCTTGTGCAGTAATTACAGAGTTAATACAAGGTGAAGGCGGTATCAATCTTGCAGATAAAGAATTCATAATCCAAGTATTTGACATCTGCAAAAAAAATAACATCCTTTTTATTGTTGATGAAGTACAGACAGGTATAGGAAGAACAGGGAAACTTTTTGCATATCAACACTATAACATCACCCCTGACATAATTACACTTGCGAAGGGGTTGGGCGGCGGTATTCCAGTCGGAGCTGTCCATGCAAGAGATGAAATAGCTAAATTTCTGAATAAGGGTGTACATGGAACCACTTTTGGAGGGAATCACCTCTCTTCAGCAGCAGTCATAGCTGTCTTAACTGAACTTAAGAAGGATAAAATTCTTAATAATATTGAAAAAATTAGCTGCTATATATTCTCTCAATTAAATAAACTGAAAGAAGAGGTGGATTTCATTGTTGACGTAAGAGGCATTGGATTGCATATTGGTATTGAACTCAACCATCCCGGTATAGATATTGTTAAAAAGGCACTCCAAAGAGGTCTTGTAATAAATTGTACTGTTGATAAAGTAATTAGAATAATGCCTCCCTTAACGATTTCACTAAACACTGTAAAAGAGGGATTAAACATATTAAGATCTATATTTCTGGAGGAACAGTCATTTCAGTAAACATCCCTAAAATAAAGTCGAAAGACCTGCTTTCAGTTACGGATATAACAAAGGATGAGATATTAGGTATATTTGAACTCTCCAAAAGGCTTAAGAGATACTTAAAACAGGGAGATAATCATCAGTATCTGAAAGGAAAAACCCTTGCAATGATATTCGAAAAGAGATCAACACGAACAAGGGTATCATTTGAAACAGGTTTCTTTCAACTAGGTGGTCATGCCCTCTTTCTAAGCAGAGATGATATTCAGTTAGGAAGAGGTGAGACCATTTCAGATACAGCTAAAGTCCTTTCAAGATATGTTGATGCTATTATGATAAGAACCTATTCACAGGAAGATGTGATAGAATTGGCTAAAAATGCAGATGTGCCTGTTATAAACGGACTAACTGATACATTTCATCCATGTCAGGCTTTAACCGATTTTTTTACAATATATGAACGCGAAGAAAACCTAAGCAATATTAAACTTGCATATATTGGAGATGGTAATAATGTTGCTAATTCACTAATTCTATGTGGATCCCTGTTAGGTATAGATGTATCTGTTGCATCTCCCATAGATTATATGCCTGATGAAAGGATATTAAAAAATGCCAATCAGCTTTCATCTACCTCAGGTGCACGAATTGAAGTCACTACAGATATAGAGCAGGCTGTAAAAAATGCTAACTATTTATATACTGATATCTGGGTCAGTATGGGACTTGAAGATGAAACAAAAAAAAGGAAAGATGATTTTTCTCAATATAAAATCACTCTAGAATTACTTGAAAAATGCTCGGATAATTGTAAAATTATGCACTGTCTTCCTGCTCACCGTGGAGAGGAGATAGAAAGTGATGTTATAGACTCTAACAAATCAATTGTATTTGATCAGGCTGAAAACAGACTTCATATTCAGAAAGCCCTGCTCTGTTCTCTAATAAAATAAAGTTAATTATTACAAGGTTAAGAAATGTCTGCAAAAAAGGTTGTTTTAGCATATTCAGGTGGTTTAGACACCTCAATCATTGTCAAATGGCTCATCGATACTTACAACTGCGAAGTAATATGCTTTGCAGCAAATGTAGGACAGGAAGAAGAACTTACAGGCCTTGACCAGAAGGCTAAGGATACTGGCGCTAGCAAGTGCTTCATCGAAGACCTGCAGGATGAATTTGTTAGAGAATATATATTCCAGGCTATAAAAGCTAATGCCATCTATGAAAACAGATATCTATTAGGAACTTCACTTGCTAGACCAGTTATTGCTAAAAAACAGATTGAGATTGCAATAGAGGAAGGCGCCGATGCTGTTTGTCACGGATCAACAGGCAAAGGTAACGATCAGATTAGATTTGAGTTGGCATTTAAAGCGCTTGCTCCTGAAATAAAGATAATAGCTCCATGGAGGATCTGGGACCTGAATTCAAGGACACTTCTCTTCGAATATGCAAAGAAACATAATATCCCACTGCCAGTAACCAAGGATAAACCCTATAGTATGGATAGAAATATACTTCATATATCCTATGAAGGGGGCATACTTGAAGATCCGTATAAAGAACCTGAAGAAAGTATGTTCATATTAACCAAATCCCCACAAGATTCACCAGATACTCCAACAGATCTTGAAATCTATTTTGAAGAGGGAAACCCAGTCGCAATAAACGGAGAAAGACTCTCCCCTGTTGACTTGATGAAGAAGCTAAACAAAATTGCCGGAGATAATGGAGTAGGAAGAATTGATATAGTCGAAAATCGCCTTGTAGGAATGAAATCCCGCGGAGTCTATGAGACACCCGCAGGTACAGTTCTTCATATTGCACATAGAGACCTTGAATCTCTTACACTAGACAGAGATACCCAGCACTTTAAGGACAAACTTGCAATAGAATATGCAACTCTCATATATAACGGATTATGGTTCTCAAAGAAAAGAGAATCAATTGATGCTTTTATAAATGAAACACAGAAAAATGTAACCGGAACCGTAAGACTAACACTATACAAAGGCAACTGTATTGTGACTGGAAGGAAATCAAGGTTGTCTATGTACAATCCTGAGATTGCCACTTTCGATGAAAGTGAACTCTATGATCACAAAGATGCCACAGGTTTTATAAATATCTTCGGATTATCTGTTAAAACTGAAGCAATATTGAAAAAAAAATCTTGTAAATAAAATTATATTTAGATATATAACAATACAAAAATAAGTGTAATAAATTTAATATATCATCTTAATATAAGATCTTGAAAAAAATATTTTTTATTAATATTTTTATGCTTTACAAGTTATATCATTTAACTTATATTTATAGAAGAAAATAAAATGATATATAAGATTATATAATTAATAAAAATATCAGAAAAAACCTTTCTTACCAATCAACATTTAAATATCATTATAATTATTATGCATAATAATTATTTAATATTAATATTAACATATCTATTATTTAATGATGAAATCTAATCCTTGAAATAATAATCTGGAGGAATTAGTGGAAATTACATATAAGGAAATTGGGGAGCATAAAATAATTCAAGTTACAGGTGAGGTTGATCTATATAACGTCAGTGAATTAAAAAAAGCTCTTTTTAGCATTACAGATGGAAGACATTCAAGCATTATTGTTGATATGAAGAATGTAAATTATATGGACTCATCTGGAATAGGCGCGCTAGTAGCTGGCCAAAAAAAGATGAAAGCACATAATGGAAGATTCGGTCTTATGAATATCCATGAGGATGTATTAAGTATATTAAAACTTGCAACACTTGACAGATTCTTCAATATATATGAGAGTGAGGATGATATAATATAATATGTAAAAGCTTTATTGCCTCGCTTAAGAAACGAAGTTATAAAATCTACCTCTTAACACAACCAAAATAATTACGACTTATACCGCCCTTTTTAAAACCAGTAGTGTCATATCATCATGTTGATCAATATCCCCCTTAAAATCATCAACATCTGTGACAATCCTTTGAGTGAGTTCATCTGCGCTAAGGGTTGCATTACCCATAATATATTTCTGCAATCTTAATCTGCCATATTCATCCTTCTCCTGATTTCTCATCTCAGTTATACCATCAGTATAAAGAACAATAATATCACCTGGGAACAACTTGACCTTGCTCTGTTGGTATTCAACATCTTCCATAATTCCTATTGGAACGCCCTCAAGCATTGTTACTGTACAGGCATTTAAAGAAGCCCTATAACAGAATAGAGGGCCATGACCTGCATTAGAGAATGATAACTCCTGGGTTTTTTTATTATATATCATAAAAAAAAGGGTTGCGAATTTATCAATAGCAAATTCAGCGCTTAACGAATCGTTTATAGCGCTTACAACAGTAGCACATTCAATGTCTCTCTGACTTATATAAGATACAAAGACTGTTCTTATCATAACCATTACTAGAGAAGCTGGGACTCCTTTACCAGATACATCACTAATCAATGCGCCTACTCTATTTTCATCAATATCGATATAATCATAATAGTCCCCGCCAACTCCTTTTGCTGCCCTGGTATACCCTTTAATCTGTACACCGTCTTTATTATAATATAAACTAGGATTTAGTCCCTCCTGTATCTCTTTAGCAAGTTCCAACTGTTCTTCCATCACTCTGGCCACGATCTCTTTATCTTTCGCCTCCTTTAATTTGCTTGTCATCTCATTAAACTCATATGCAAGTTTGCCTAGCTCATCGGATCTTTTAAGTTTAATTTTGTAATCAAGGTTACCAGTGCCAATTTTTGAAGCTCCGCTTGACAATATCCTAATAGGGCGAATTGTAATACCTGCAAGGATAATAGATCCAAGTATTGAAATCCCAAGGAAAGCAATTGCAATCAATAAAATCACCTTTGTGATCTTTGCAATCTCATCTCTAATGACCTTATCTGAAAAACCTAAGCGAACAGTGCCGATCCGTGTTTTAAAAACAGGGTGCATTACCGGGAGTGAAAAATCGTAAATTAAACCTCCTACATCATCAGGGTCAGGATGAGTAATAATATTGGCCTTGTCTGTAATTTTATATTTTCTAGCCTTAATTGTAATCTCATCTTTTAGTACTGAATCATTTTTACCTGGATCAAAATTCTGTAATACACGGTTTTTACTATCAAGAATATAGGCATATTTAATAGATGGTATCTTTTGTAGATTCTTTATAGCCGCGATCAGCGTTAGCTCATCCTTCTGGCTAATTGATTCCCTTGCAGTATTTGTAAGATGTATTACCTCCCTTTCTGCAAATTGAATAATATTCCTTCTCAGTAGGGAACTCTCTTCCCTAATAAAAAATATTGTCATTGTAACAATAACAATAGAAACAATAAAGATGATCATTAAAGTAAATTTAATGCGAAAACCGAATCTTATCTTTGGGGATTTTGACTCATTTGAAGTTGATGCAGACTCTTCAAAATCTCCAATATCATTTACTTCCTCTGAATTGCTATTTTTTGATTTTCTACTCTTCTTCATTCTCTTACCTTGTCATTAAAGCTAGACATTTTCTTATATTGATCTTTGCTTTTTCATAGGTTGGGTCAATAGCTAAAACCTTTCTCCATTCACCAATAGCCTTATTAAAATTATTATTAGAATAATAATTTATGCCATTAAAATAATGCACTCGTAATTTTCTTTGCTGTTCAACTGTTAACTTTTTAACAGTCCTTGTCTGACCTGCACTAGCAAATCGGAGTTGAGCTTCAATCTTGTTGATATTAATTACTGCTTTAATGTTTTCAGGATCATTCAAAGCGACCCACTTAAATTCTCTTAAAGCCCGTGTAATATTATTCCTGCCTCCTTTGCGATAATAATTTAATCCAATCTTATATCTCCTTTCAATTTCAATTGGCGAAACATTTGTTTCTCTTGTTGATTCCTCAACAGAAATTCTTCTGATTGGTTTTTTCTTCACACTTGCAATCAACTTATCAATATTCGGATATTCCGGTGAAATAGCTTTTATTAACTCAAATTTTCTTAATGCAATACTATACTTTTTGTTAGCTCTGAATCTTTTCCCTTCATCCACTATCGTTTTTGCAAATTTATTAAAACTTTCAGGATTTAAACGCATATTACACTTCAAAAGGAATTCAGTAGCTATACGATTTTTTGGGAACAGCTTCAATATCTTCTCCCACCTTCTTCTTGACTCAATGTAATCTCCTTGATCATACAGTATGGTTCCTGAAACAACCAAAGAATTTATTACTTCATAATAAGGTGAATCCTTATCAACACTTTCTTCTCCTATCTGTTTTAAAGCCTCTTTAGATGATTTAATATACCTTTTTGATAAACTGTTACCAGGATCCAAAGCTAAGGTTGCCTCAAAAAACATTACTGCTTTTTTATATTGCCCTTCTGCTAAGGCTAGCAAACCGTTTCTAAATTGTTCATCGATCTTTCTTAGCTTCCTAATCCTTTCCTGCTCTTCATACTGTTCTCTAAGTCTTTTAATACTTTCAAGTCTTTCCTTAGTATCCTTATAATTATCAATGAGTGCAAGGACATTCAGGAAATCTTCTTCAGCCTGATCAAAATTCTTTCCCCGTAAACCTCTGATTCCTGAGATATAGAATTGTTCTGCTTGCATCATCCTCATTTCATAATTCTTCTTATCCTGCAATAACTCATCAATCCTATCAATATACGATTCTGCCTCTTTATTCTCAGGATCAATCCTTAATGCCTGAACAAATTCTAATTTCGATTTAATATATTCTTTTGCAACAAAAAGCTTTATTCCTGATTCTAATAAGGCTTTGATCCTTTCAAACTTTAACCTATTAGCTATTGCTAATTGAGCTTTTCTCTTACCTTCTTTTGCTATATCATCTACAGGAACGAGAAATAAGATCTTGTCCCAAACTTTTAATGCGCTCTCGTATTTCTCCTCATCCATCTCCTTATTTGCTTGAGCAAGTAAAACAAAATAGCTCTTTTTAATCTCTTCGGATAGTCTATTCTTAGCTAATTCAATCTTCATTGTCTCATCAAGTTCTTTCATTTCTTCTTTCATGACCTGCAATTCAGGATCTTTCGGATCTATCCTATAAGCAATGACGAAATTTTTAACTGCGTTCTTTGTGTTTGATTCTGCTACCTTTATATTGCTTTTCATAGTTTTATATGCTAATTTATAATATAATGTTGCCTTTTGTAGAGAGATATCCTTCTTGTGCTTCTCATCATATACCATCTCAATTTTTCTCTGAACATCCTCGTTATCTGGATCGATTTCCAACATTGTCAACCACTCTGAAATTGCTTTCCCAAATTCCTTGTTATTATAATATTTCTGAGCCCTATTATCTATTTCCTTTAGATTCTGAGCAAAGTTTGTACTATTAAATACAAAAATTATAAATATAATATATACAATACTTTTTATTCTATCTGTGATTTCTATACTCATTTCTTTATTTTTTGCTATTACAATTTTTCATACTGCATTTAAAAATTTTTTTATTAATTATTTACAAAACTTGCAGTAGCTTGTATATAATATAATATAAAAAGATCAAAATATCAAGATTTGGTGCTTTACATTACAGGATTCAAGGCTGATCTTGTTATCCTGTAACCGCATACAATTATACATCTATCCTAACCTTCTACCTAAGGTTGGCTATATGTATCAATTTAATTCAGGAATTATAAGTACTACACTATTAAAAATTTTCGGCTAATAATT